>CAJOJB010000018.1:9127-25828 GCA_905234635.1 uncultured Eggerthellaceae bacterium
CACGTGGATGGTGCCTTGCATCGCGCGTTTTCGGTGGTGCTTGTGCACGAAGGGGAGGGTGGCCCCGAACTTCTTCTGGCCAAGCGTTCCTTGTTTAAATACCATTCGGGTGGTCTGTGGGCCAATTCTTGTTGTTCGCATCCGCGTGTGGGCGAAGAAATAATCGATGCCGCCTACCGTCGCGTGCAGGAAGAATTGGGTTGCACCGCTTCCGCCTTGCATGAAATTGCCGCCTTTGTCTATCGCGCCGAATTCGACAATGGTTTATGCGAATACGAATACGACCACGTGATAGTGGGGCAGTGCGCCAGTGGCTTGGAGCTTAACCCAAATGAAGTGAGCGAAGCGCGATGGGTCGGCTTCGATGCTTTGGCCGAAGAACTCGTGAAAGAACCGAAGCATTTCGCGGCCTGGGCCCCAATTGTTCTTACCTTAACCATGAACCATATAACCCAGACGGAGACAGTATGACGACGGCAGGCGAAGCGGGTTGGCATGTATCGCGCTACAACTTGCATGCTCCCATGCCCGACGGAAGGTATGTGGCCGTTGCAAATATATTCAAGGGCAATTGCGCCCTCTATACGCCTATCGAACTCTACTTGCTTTCCGTCCTTGAAGAACTCGACGAAAACCATCCTGTTATCGAACGTTTCGCGAAGCGTGGGGTCATTTGTAATTTCGACGAACGTGCCGCTTTGGAAACCATGGCACGTGCTGCCTGCGGCGCTTCGCACGGAATTGGCCTGACTATCTGTCCTACCATGGGCTGCAACTTCGATTGCCCGTATTGTTTTGAAGACCATGGCCGCGGCAAAATGTCTGCTGAAGTGCAAGACGATATTGTGGCGCTTGCCACCCGCATGCTCGACACTTCTCATTTGAACGACTTGCAAGTTAATTGGTTTGGTGGTGAACCCTTGCTCGCCCCCGACGTCATTGAATCGCTTTCGCAGCGCTTGATGGCTCTGGTTGAAGAACGCGAAGGAACATACAGTGCGGGCATTATCACGAACGGCTACTTACTGGATCAAAGCATGGTAGACCTGCTTGAGCGTTGTAAGGTTAAGTCGTGCCAGATTACCATGGACGGCCTTGAGGCCACCCACAACACCACGCGTGTTTTGGCGGGCGGCGGGCCCACCTTCGACCGTATTGTTGGCAACCTGCGCTGCTGCAAGATTCCTTTCAATGTGAGCATACGGCACAACGTTCATGAAAAAAATCGCGACGAAATGGAACCGCTTAAGGAATTTATTAATCAGCTGGCGGAAGAGTCGGGTAATAAGCTGAAGTACTATCCTGCGCCTGTTTCTGGTAGCGAAGTTGCCGACGCGCGCGGCAAGCAAGTCAACCTGTTGTGCGCAAGCGACGAAAGCGACGTGAGCGTTGCCCAGGAATCCCAGCGTTTTCGTGCGGGGCGCGGACATTATTGCGGTGCTCATTCTTTGTGGAGCATTGGTATTGACGATGCGGGCAACTTGCAAAAGTGTTGGGAAAGCGTGGACAAGCCTGCGCAGTCTTTTGGTACCGCGCACGACTGGGACCCCGCCGAACCGCTTACCACGGCAGCGAACGTAGACAACTTAACCAGCTGGCTGAATACGGCCGGCGCGTTGGACGACCAAGAATGCCTCGAGTGCGTGTGGTTGCCCACATGCGTTGGCGGCTGTCCTTACAAGCGTTTGTATGACGAACGCAAATGCATTGCCTTCAAAGACAATCCCGAAAGCTACGTGCTTGCCCTCGCCGCTCGCATCGGCGAAGAATAAAAATTGGAACAGGGGACGGGTTTTTGTTCCAATGGGAAATTGGGGTCGGAGGATATTTCCCATTTTTGGGAAATATCCTCCGACCTGTTCCAATCCTCCGAGCCGTTGTCTGGTTAAGCGTGGATGCTATCCATGGCAACCGGGAAGCTGAAGTAGGTGTCGGGGTAGGGTTCTTCGGCAAGCGTAAAATGCCACCACTCATTTTCAATGGGCACAAAGCCACCGCGACCCATGGCGCGCGCTAGTACCATACGCATGCGATATTGTTCGTCAGTAATAGCATTGCCTCGATAGTCGGGATGCGACACTTCATCGAACAAATCGAAGGCACCTCCCATGTCTACTTCATGACCCGTTGTCATGTCGAGCAAGGTAAGGTCAACCGTGCTTCCGCGGCTGTGGCTCGACTGCGAAGCGATATAACCCAGTTTGAAGGTGTCGGTCTTTTCGATGTTTGGGTAAAAGAATTCCTTCATGCGTTGGTCGGTGTCTTCAATGCCCCAAAGCATAAAATGTTTGACCGCCGTGGTGGGGCGGTAGGCGTCGAAAACTTTCAAGCGGAAGCCCTGCACGGCCAGCTCGTTGGCAACCACCTTAAGCGCACGGGCGCATTCGAGGGTGCACAAGGCAATGGGTTCTTCGTAGCCGTCGATGCGGTCGCCAATAAAGTTGTAGGTGGTGTAGTAGCGAATCTCTTGGACAATGCTGGGTACATAGTCTGCCAGAAGAACAAAGCCAGATGAATCTAGTTCCAGTTCAGGTTTCTTCATGGCGCTTCCTTTCAATTTACGTTGACGCAAAGACCACGTTTTGTTGGATATAAGCATACTGCTTATCCTTTGGCATGGCAGCAAAAAGTAAGAAACAAAGGGGCGGGCGCCGTTTTTTTCTAGAAGGTTTTACGCCCAGTTTTGTGAAAACAAAGGGCGAATGAGCCCAAAGGGAAAAACGCGAATATTTGCATTCTATAAGTAACATAACTGAGGAAAAAACAGTATTTAACAGGCTAGTGCAGTACAAAATAGTGTATAAATATCAAGGTAATAAATACACCTACAATTGAAGAATAAAATGCAGATTATACGTAGCAGCAAACGTAACAGAACGAAAGGAAAAGAATGCGTAAGGAATACAAGCTTGCCACCAAGGCAGTGTCTGTTCTCGTGTCGGCGCTCCTGGTTTTCATGTTCATTCCATTTGCAGCTTTTGGCGACGCGGACAATAGGGACGCGACCGACGTTGGTGCTATCGCCGCGCAAGCTGAAGTGGCAGACGTGGAAGCACCACAGGAAGAAGCAGCGCCCGTTGTTGCTGAACCAGAGCCTGTGGAAGACATCGTGGTTGAAGAAGCTCCCGCTGCACCGCAACCTGAAGCTGAAGAAGCAGAGCCCATCCAGGAATCGGAAGGTGTGGTTGAAGAAGCTCCTGTTGTACCGCAGCCTAAAGCAGCGGATGTCGAACAGCTTAGTAGTGACGCACCCGAAGCTGCTAGCGACCAAGGTGCTGCCAACAATCAGAGCTCTGCCGTCGCTGAAGTAAGCAAGGCCGATGAAACTAAGGAAGCCGAAGCGACACAGGACGTCCAAAGCTCGAGCGTTGTTAAGGATGAAAAGGCTACGGACGAAACAGTAGGCAAGACCGCGGATAAGAAAACAGTAGGCAAGACCGCGGATAAGAAAGACGCAGACAAGAAAGATGCGGACAAGAAAGAGGCAGACAAGAAGGACGAGGGAGCATCCTATCCAGCTGTTGTTCTTTCAAGCGTCGCTGCAGGCGCGCGAGTTTCCCTCGCTGCCCCAGAGGGCAGTTTGCCTGAAGGTGTGCAGTTAAGTGTTGTTCCTGTCTACGACCAAGCTATCTTTGATGCTGTTGAAAAGACTTTGGAAGCACAGGGCCGTGAACTGACTGACGCGGTTGCTTTCGACGTTACGCCGCTCGACAAGGACGGTAAGGAAGTGCAGCCGAAGAAGCCCGTAAGCGTCACATTCTCAGGCACCGGACTCGACCTTGAGGCAGGGGACACCGTTGACGTGTTCCGCGTCTCCGATGATGCATCTACAGTTACCGATATGAACGGTAGTGGTACTGCCAACAGCCAGACGTTCAGTACAAACCATTTTACGATTTACGTATCGACGGGTAGTGTTAACGATCCTAACGGGGATGGAACGAATAATCCAAATAGCACAACACACCGTTACGTTCTTGAATATGGCGCAACTATTACTCTGATAGACGACGATTCATCGTAATCTAATAACTGGACTGCTTATGCCGGAAGCAGTTATGTAAGATTGACCAATCAGACAGGTTCGCAGGTAGAAGTTGAAAACCATAATGAGGGCAACAGTGCTCAAGATGTAACTATACGGCACGGTAGAACTTCCGGCAACTACCGATATTACTACATATCTGCCGAGGGCAAGCCAAGCACAGCCAATGTTACTTTTGACCCGAAGGGTGGCAAGATTGACGGAAGCACGGATCCAAAAACGGAGGAAGTAAATCTGGGCGAAGAGATCACGATTATTGCAGCACCGACTGACAAAGAGGGCTACGAATTCGATTGCTGGAAGCTTGGAGATAACGAATATGACCCGGGTGACACATACACAGTTACCGGCAACGTCACCTTCGAGGCCCAGTGGACACCCATTGAATACAGCATCAGCTATGACTATGCAGAAGGTACAGCACCGACCACACCCAATCCCACCTCATACACAGTCGAGGATGATATCAGCATCTCCAACGAGCCAACCAAGACAGGATATACCTTTGCAGGCTGGACTGGCGACGGCGTGACCGAACCCACGAAGACCATCACCTGGTCTGCAGGAGATAAGACAGGCGACAAGTCCTATACGGCGAACTGGGAAGTAGACGAGTATACCATCACATATGATTACGATGGTGGAGATGAGCCTGCCACGGCTAACCCGGACAAGTACACGATCGAGGATGAAGTCGAGATCTCCAACGAGCCGACAAAAGAAGGCTATACATTTAAAGGTTGGACCAGCGAAGATATGTCGACGCCTATCACCGACCCGGTGACTTCCGTGAACTGGGATGCGGGCGATGAGACCGGCGACAAGACCTTCAAAGCCAACTGGGAGGCTATTGAATATACCATCACATACAACTATGCCGGAGGAACAGCACCGGCCACAGCCAATCCGGCCACATACACCATCGAGGATGATATCAACATCTCCAATGAGCCGACAAGAGAGGGCTATATTTTTGCCGGCTGGACGAGCCACGATACACATCCGGACATACTGGATCCCACCACTCCTGTAGAGTGGTCAGCCGGAGATGAGGTCAACAACAAGACCTTCGTAGCCAACTGGAAGAAGAAGGTCACTCTGACGTATCATAAGAATACTGGAGATGATCAGGCGACCATAACTCCTCCCGAAGAAACGTTGACTTTAGGTGCCGGAGATAAGATTACTTTGGCGACTGCAGCATATGAAGGTCACCATTTCGAAGAGTGGAATACCAAGGAGGATGGCACCGGATCTCACCACGCAGGAGGGTCCGAATACACCATGCCTGACCATGACGTGGATCTCTATGCACAGTGGAGCGAGCATCCGATCACGGTGACTTACTACTATAATTATCCGGGTGCTTCTGAGCCCTGGCGTGAGGTCAGCGCTCCGGAAAACGATGAGTATTATCAGGTCATCAACGAAAAGCCGACGCGCGATGAGTATCTCTTTGTTGGTTGGTCGAAGACACCGGGCGCAACCGAAACATCGCAAGTCGACTATCTGCCCGGATCCTACTTGCCGACCCTGGAAGAGGACATAGAGTTGTATGCCGTATGGGTCATGGAAGAGAACGAAGCGAGAGCATATACCCAGACGCTTTACGGCTTCGGTAAGGAGGTCTACTACACAGGAGAAGAACAGCAACTGGAGCGAAAGACCGTTAATGCAGAAGTAGGCGGATCGGCCCTCATAGGCATTAGTTCTGTAGATAATCCTAAGACGTCTTCTGGAGTAGACTATAAATATGCCGGTTATGTCAGAATCGGCGATAAGACTGATGGAGATTCGCAATATCATCATCTCTATGCTTATGTAGCTATAAGTGATGATGTTGCCATCAAGGGAACCGATGCGGGCATCTACAACGGACCCATGTCGGCACCCGTATACGCACATCGCCAGAGTTCCGGTATTGATGGCATGGAACGTTTGTACACTACTGATTCTGCCGGAAATGAAGGCCCTGAGTTTGTTCCGGTGGAGAACGACCAGTTGATCATCAAACCGGTGCCTATCGTGATCACGACCAACAGCGCCAAGAAAGCCCACGACGGAACCGCGCTGACTTCGGGCGGCACCGTTACCATAGGAGCAGATGATGATGAGCAGGTCGATAAGGTAACTTATGATCTGACACCCGGTGTAAATGAGATCGAGCTCCGTAATGGAGAAAAGGTTGTAATAGAAATTGAAGGATCTCAGACGAATGTAGGCAACAGCAAAAACGATGTTGTGGTCCATTGGTCCGATGACAGAAGTACCGGAAGCCAGAAAAACTACACTGTAACCAAAAACCTGGGAACGCTCACAGTATATGACTATACGGCCGAGTTTGATCCAAATACTACTGACAGTGTACTCGGCATGCCGGAAGACTGGGAAGGAGATTCCAACCCTTATACTCTGCCAAGCAACGAACCTACCAGAGCCCACTCGAACTTTGAGGGATGGACTATCAATTCGGATGGCTCCGGAACAGTATATCAGCCGGGCGGAAGCTACACTTATCCCGACGGCGAGACCGATGTGATATTCTACGCAAAATGGAGCAGAGAGGTGGATGTAGTCACCTACGATCCAAACGGCGGTAAATTCAATGGCACAACAAGGCCTACTGAGATCCCCTGCGAATACGGAGATGAGCACACCATCAGGGAGGCTGCTACCAGAGATTACTACGACTTTGTAGAATGGAACACGGACAAAGACGGCGATGGAACAGGCTATGCCCCCGGTGGCACATATGCCGTTGAGGGTGATGTGACTTTCTATGCCCAGTGGACTCCGAAAGAGTACACCATCACATATGACCTTGACGGAGGCACAACACCATCGACTGAAAATCCCGAATCATATACGGTTGAGGATGACGTGGAGATCTCCAACGAGCCCACAAAGACCGGTTATACATTCGAAGGATGGACAGGAGATGACATAACAGATCCTCAAAAGACTATCACCTGGTCCGCCGGAGACAAGAACGGCAACAAGACATTCACGGCCAACTGGGAGGCTATTGAGTACACCATTACTTACGACTACGACGGCGGCGAGGCGCCCGCCACGGACAATCCCGCAACCTATACGGTAGAGGACGACGTCGAGATTGCCAACGAGCCGACGAGAGAAGGCTACACCTTTGAAGGTTGGACCAGCGAAGACATGACGGAACCCATTACCGACCCTGAGAAGCCGGTGACCTGGAGCGCTGGGGACGAGAACGGGAACAAGACCTTCAAGGCCAACTGGAAGGCTATTGAGTACACCATTACTTACGACTACGACGGCGGCGAGGCGCCCGCCACGGACAACCCCGCAACCTATACGGTCGAGGACGACGTTAACATTGCCAACGAACCTACCAAGGAAGGCTATACCTTCGAAGGTTGGACCGGTAGTGGCATCGATGAGCCGCAGAAGACCATCAACTGGGCTGCTGGTGACGAAATGGGCGACAAGGAATACACAGCCAACTGGAAGGCTATCACCTATGTTGTTAGCTACGATCCGAACGGTGGCACTTTCGAAGGAAGTACCGATCCCACGGAAAAGACCTATGCCCATGGTGAAACGATTAGTATTCCCGAAGCCGCCACATGGGAAGGTCACACCTTCAAGGGTTGGCAGGACGCGGACGGTAAGGTTTACCAGCCGGGCGACGAATACACGGTAACGGAAGCTACTTCGTTCATTGCTCTGTGGGATGAAGTTTTGCTGACTATTACCTACGATCCGAACGGTGGTATCTTCAGGGACTCCACGGATCCGACCGATGAAGTCTATGCCTACAATACCGAAATCAGCATTGCTGAAGCACCCACGCGTGACGGTTACACCTTCCTGTATTGGAAGGGCTCGGAATACCAGCCAGGCGACGCATACACGGTAGTCGAAGATCACACCTTCGTTGCTCAGTGGGAAAAGAATGACGAACCTGCTCCGACTCCAGAACCTAAGCCGACTCCGGCCCCCAAGAAGAAGGATACTCCTGCTCCTAAGCAGGCAATATCCAACACGGGTGATGCAGCACCGATAGGAATACTTGGGCTGATTGCAATTGCAGGCTTGGTTTCAATGTTTGTTGCTTCGCGCGCTTCAAGAAATCGTGTGACGTATCGAGCCAAGCATGTTCGGAAGTAAGCAGTAAGGCTCTGACTTAGCGACAGCGATTCTGGCAACTGTTTAGACGGTGCCTTGGTAAGGAAACTTACCAAGGCACTTTGCTATTGGCTATTGAATAAAGATTACATCCGTTTTGCGCAGCGACGTGCCAATGTGGCGTATGGCCGAATAGCCCAGGCCAATACTGAAGACGGTCATAACAAGGTCGGTATTGCCAATGAAAATAATGCATGCCAAAACCAGCAGGAGGCTCACGATGCCATGAGCTAGACTGGCGCCCCATTTCAGCCCAAAGCGCCTGCCTTCGACAGCGCGCAGAATGCCAGCGACTCCCATAATGCCAAAATACGAAACGAGATAGACAACGATCGGAATATGCGGTTGATCAAGAAGGGTAAGGGAAAAGGCGCCCAGGTCGATGGCGATAATGCCCACAAATAAAAGTGAATAGCCGCCCACCATGTGACGCGCCATGGTGAAGTAATAGATGAGTTTTTGTATGCCGTAGGAAAGCATCATGAGGCTTAGTATGCCCGCAACAAGATTGACGCCACCTTGGGGGTCGATGAACAGCAGGAAAGAACACAGGAGCATGAGCAGGCCCAGCAATGCATGTCCAAAACGCGCAATTCTACCCATTTGCGCCACCTACTTCACTTCTGAAACCAGACGAACGTCCTGCCAGGGGGTTGCCCGAAGCAAATATGCGGTCGACCACCATCCCCTTATGGGCAAGTGCCGCCTGGAAGAAATAGTCCAGGTACGTGCCTTCTTTTCCGTTCTTTGGCGCCTGTTCGTATTCTTCGCGATAGGCGTCCAGGTCGAAATCGGGGATTTCCTGTCCAGAAAGCTTTTGCCCTAGGGCGCACCAGTCCGCGCAGGCTCCATCTTCATGCTGACGTGTTTCCAGCATGCTCATGATTTCTTCTTTTAAGTCTTCCACGGCTTCGAAGTCGTAGGTGTTGGTGTTAAAGCTATCGTGCTCGCCGTGCAGGAACTTCAACGCATAAATCATCTGCGTAAATGCGTGGAAGAAATCCGACGGGTTGTCCTTGAGTATTTCTTCGTAGTTGCCCCATGCAGGCGCATAACGGTAGCGTATAAAACTGAGGTCGGGCAGGTGCCCCGCGCGTCCGTGCCCCAGGTTCATGACGGCATCTTCGTCCACTTGGAACACCGAATTGGTGTACAGGCCTTCTTCGTAGTCGTCGTCGGCTGTGGGGTTATGCCTGAATTTCACGGGGCGTTCCACCAGCTTGCCCGATTCGTCGGGCACGAGCTCTACAAAGAAGCGGTTCGTGTTGTTAATGACTAGCGAAGGCGTGCCCGCAAAATAGCTGTGTGCCCAGGTGTCGGCGAGCACGTGCATGGCAATGCCTGCCGCCTGAAGGCTCTTGCCCTTTGCCAGATTGACCGTATCGGCAACAAGACTGCCGTTGGGGCCGCAAATCATGCGGAACTTGTTGCGGTATCGCTTGCCGCCTTTGCCAGGGTTGGCGTACAGGTCGTGGGGCAGGAAGTGGAACGACGCCCAAATACGCGTGACATCGCGAATACCGAAGGGGTCGTTTTTGGCGTTGGCCATTTCAGACGTGAACTGTGTGGTGGCAGCGTCCTGTGGGCCGCCCACATCTTTGAGGAAGATTCGCGAACAGCGATCGACCAGCTGCGCGCTGTAGCCAATGACGAGGCATTCTTCGTGCGAATATCCTGCCAGGTAGGCGGCGCAATAGGTGCCATAGTAATGGAAGCTCTTCTGCATAAGGGCCGCCTATCCTGCTTCCTGGCTGGTGCTTCGTTCAAGCCGCTTCAGGCGAATTGAATTTACGATAAGCAAAACCAGTATGAATACCGACGTGGCCTCGATGGTCAAGGTGACAATACGGTCGAAAAAGCTTGCGTCGAGTGCCGCGAGGGCTCGGGCAGACGTAATAACCGAAAGCGTGCTGAGGATGGCCATTAAGCCTGTTATAACCAGGTAGGCGTAACCTCTGCGGCGGCCAAAGCCTTCTGCACGCGCGGAAAAACAAATGAAAAGACGGGATGCGAGGTCTAAAAAGGTGATGATGCCTATGGCGGTATAAACGATATACATAGGCTCTTTTCCCTGGTCAACGTAGAAAAAATGACGTTGCGTTTCCACGTCTTGCATGAAAATGAGCAGAAGAACTTTAATAAGCGACCAGGCTCCAAACACCAAAATGCCGCTCCCGATAATAACCAGGGAATCCTGAAGACGTCGCTTTAATGCTTCCTGTGTCTGTTTTGCTATTTCCACGTTGTGAAATATCTTTTATCCTCGATGCTTGTTAAACATTGTACTCCCTGTGTCAAACATTTCTGCAATTAGCCTTTCACGTGGGTAAAAGTAGTACAATATCTAGGTTTTATTTAGTTGGAAAAGGAAGCATAATGACAGACTTTGTGAACCAAAATTGCATGCACGACCATACCTGCGGCCAGCTGCGTGCTGCCGACTGCGACACGCAAGTTACGCTGACTGGTTGGGTATGGCATAACCGCGACCACGGCGGTCTTATTTTTATCGACCTGCGCGACCGCGATGGCTACACCCAGGTTGTAGTGGACCCCGACTGCGTGACGCCTGAAGAATTTGCAACTGCCGAGCACCTGGGTCGCGAATACGTGCTACAGGTTACAGGTAAGGTGCGTATGCGTGGCGAAGACGCCGTGAACCCCAATATGGCCACGGGCGAAATCGAAGTGCTGGCAAGCAGCCTGTCTGTTCTGAACACGTCGGTCACGCCGCCATTCAGTATTGAAGACGGTATCGAAACCGACGAAACTACGCGTATGAAGTGGCGTTATATGGACTTGCGCCGCCCGGAAATGTATGCGAATTTGAAGCTGCGCCACGACGTGGCCCAGGCCATGCGTAAGGCACTCAACGAACGCGGCTTCCTTGAAATTGAAACGCCCATCCTGGCGAATTCCACCCCTGAAGGCGCGCGTGACTACATTGTGCCCTCGCGCCCCAACCCCGGTAAGTTCTATGCGCTGCCGCAGAGCCCGCAGCAGTTCAAGCAAATGCTTATGTGTGGCGGCGTGGAACGCTATTACCAGATTGCCCGTTGCTTCCGTGACGAAGACCTGCGCGCCGACCGCCAGCCTGAATTTACCCAGCTCGACGTGGAAATGAGCTTCGTGAAAGACGAAGAAGTCATGGAGGTCATGGAAGGCGTTACGGCCGAAGTGCTTGCTGCCGTGGGTGTGGAACATGAATTCCCCCTGCAGCGCATGCAGTGGAAGGAAGCCATGGACCGTTTTGGTTGCGACCGCCCCGACGTGCGCTTTGGCATGGAGCTCATTGACATTACTGAAGAAGTGAAGGACTGCGACTTCAAGGTATTCACGGGCCCGGCGAACAGCGGTGGTGTGGTGAAGTGCATTTGCGCAAAGGGTGCAGGCGACTGGAGCCGCGGCGACGTTGAAAAGCTGGCCGAAGTGGCTGCTGAAAATGGCGCCAAGGGCATGGCCTGGATTGCTTATACCACAGACGGGGAAGAAAAAAGCCCCATTATCAAGTTCCTGGGCGACGAAGTGCACGCCGCCATTAAGGCGAAGGCGGGCGCTGAAGCGGGCGACCTGCTGCTCTTTGCGGCGGATACCTACCCCGTGGCCAGTGCGGTGCTGGCTGCCCTGCGTCTGCGCATGGCGGAACTGTTGGATATCCCGCGTGAAGGCCATGCATTGCTGTGGGTTGTCAATTTCCCCATGTTTGCTTACGACGAAGAGGAAGATAAGTATTCTGCCGAACATCATCCCTTTACTATGATTCGTGAAGAAGACATCGACAAGATCGAAAGTGCGCCGCTAGAGTGCGGCAGCTATTCATACGACCTGGTCATGGACGGCTTTGAAGCAGGCGGCGGCACCATTCGTATTCATACCGCTGAATTGCAGCGCCGCGTGCTTGCGCGCCTTGGCCTGGCCGACGAAGAAATTGACGAAAAGTTCGGGCACTTGCTGCGCGCGCTGGAATTGGGTGCACCGCCCCATGGTGGCATTGCTCTTGGTCTGGACCGCGTGGTTATGCTGCTTGCGGGCAAGGACAGTATTCGCGACGTTATTGCCTTCCCCAAGACCAGCTCTGCAGCCGACCCCATGACGGGCGCCCCCAATGAAGTGTCCCAACGCCAACTGAAGGAAGTGTCCCTGAAAATCCTATAACGATAAGTCGTGGATGATAAAATGTACCCGGTACAATTTATCATTTCTGAAAGGAAACAGCATGACCACGCTTGAAACTATCAAAGACATTCTGCACGAAAACCTCGACATGGACCCAGAAACCATTACCGAGGACGCTACGTTTGAATCGCTTAATATCGACTCGCTCGACATGGTGGAACTCATTTGCGAATTCGAAGATCGTACCGGTTTGGACTTAGGCGAACCTGAAGGTATTGAAAACCTGGGCCAGCTGGTCAAATACATCGACAGTTTGTAATGGGTAGCAGGAAGCCTTCCGCAAAAGCTAAGCGTCTCGAAGAATTCCGCTCGCAATTAGGCGGCATGGATAGTGTTTTTGCGCGGGAAGAACGCCGCGCAGAAGAAGACGCCCGCAAGAAAGACGCTGCCCAGCTTGAAAAATCTTGTCGTTCGAAAAACCGCTACGCCAGCTATGCTGAAGCCCAGGATGCGGTAGCTGCCTGTGCCGAACATGGCACCACGGGCTTACATATTTACAAATGCCCCCACTGCAACGGCTGGCACCTAACTTCGCATCCGTGGGATTAACGGTAAAGGCGCCGTTGTTTTCTGCAGATTCGCCAGGCTGATGCAGCGGCAGTCCTTGGGTTTTCGCCACGTCTTCTTTCTGAAATTGAAAACGGACGCGAAACGGTGGCTTACGGAAAAATATTGCGCTATGCAGGTTATCTGGACATGGACATCGTCATACGTGATTTGCAAAACGATGAAGCTATTCCCGATTTGTTTATCGGTTTTCAGTATATTACGTAAAGGTAATATTTGCCTAAACTTTACATTTACGTAAAAAGTGTTATAATCTTACGTATACGTAAATTACTTAGAAACGGTGGCATGGAAAACGCGAGCGAAACATATATTTGGGAAGGGCAAGATTTAGGCGAAGCCCTACGTAGGCGCCGTCGTTTTCTGCAGATTCGCCAGGCTGATGCAGCAGCAGCCCTCGGGTTTTCACCGCGCCTTCTTTCTGAAATTGAAAACGGACGCGAAACGGTAGCTTACGGCAAAATTATGCGCTATGCAGGTTATCTGGGCATGGACATCGTCATACGGGAGAGGGGCTAACACATGCCCGGCACTCGTTATTATGAATTGCGCTTGTTCGATCGTACTCTTGTTGAGTTTAGTATCACGGATGGCTCCTTTTCGCCAGAGGTTTTCATAACCGACTTTGATGAATCTGCCTGCGGCCTTATGCCGTGTGGTCTTGCTCTTACGCCTGATGGGTTGTGGAACTGGCTTGAAATTCGCTCTATTCCGACCAACCGTAAAAACGCGGCTCGAATTTGCAAAGAATTGGGCTTTGAACTGGGGAATCTTGAAGCTTTATACCGGACAAGCTTAGGTCTTTCGCTTACTGACTCGTATTGGGTCGTTCCGCGCAACTTTAGGGGAAAGTTCAAAAATTACAACCTGTTTGAAAACCCCTTTAGCGAAGCTATTGGCGCACTTGCGGTGTTGGGCGAAGCGCGCGGCGACGATGCTTCCAATTTGAAGGGAAACACGCCTGAACTTACCACCGATGGCACGCTTCGGAAGGGCTGGCGTATTGTAGGTGACAAACGGGTGCTTTATAAAGGAGCAAGCGAAGGATTCGTTCCGGGCGAGCCTGTGTCGGAATATATCGCTTCGCTCATAGCACAGGATGCCGGTCTTGATGCGGTAATTTATGGCATCGATACCTGGCAGGGCGAACAGTGTTCCACATGCGAGTGTTTTACTTCTAGCAATGTTTCCTATGTTCCTTTTGCCGTAGCAACGGGGATTGCGGATTTGGCCGGTGCACTTTGGTGGTGCGCTCAGCTTGGTGAAAACTATTTCGAAGCTTTTTGTAATATGCTCGCCTTCGATGCGCTTCTATGCAATACCGACAGGCACTTTACAAACTTTGGCATTTTGCGCGAAAGCCAAACTGGCGCCGTGCTTGGTCTAGCACCAGTTTTCGACAATGGACGGGCTCTTTTTCCCAATGTTGCTGAAAATAGCACAGAGCAATTTCGGCTTGAGGCGCAACTGCGTACTCCTTCATTTGGGGGTGTATCGTTTGAAGAACAGCTGAGTCATTTTATGGGCGAACAGCAGATACAATTTCTTAAGCGCATAGGGCAGCGCGGTATTGTAGGAAATATAGAAGCTTCAGGCAAGCGAGTTGCTGCCCTAGATGCCTTTTTGCGGCAGCGCGCAGAAGAGCTTTGTCGTATTCCCGTTGTTGACCATGAAGAATTGCGCGAACGGCTTACGTGCGCCATGGAAGGGCGCCCTATGAAAAACAGCAACATTATCCGCCTTGCCATGCATGACTAAGGCGGTTAGGGCTTCCGGTTAGGGCTTCCCCCACTTTTTGCCATTCGCCTGGAATAATCCTTGTCTAACAGGGCGTTTTCGAACTATAATTAATTGTTTGCAGATTGCGACTATTTTGTTGCGCCCTGAAACGAAATAAGTGCACGCACACGGAGGAGAAACACATGACTGCACGCACTATAAACAAATGTGGCTATACAAGTAGGAAGGCCTGGCTGGCGGCATTGCTTCTAGCGATGCTGGTTGCAGTTAGTGTTGCGTTTGCTGGTGCGAACATGGCCAACGCTACGGTGCCGGCAGGCACTCGCGACCTGGCCGATGGTGATGTTACCGTGGCGACTGACACTACCGGCAACACCGCTGGGGTAACTGGCGCCTACTGGGGCAACTGGGCCAACATCGGCGAGAACCACGTCATGCTTCTAAGCAATAACATTACGTTTAGGAATGCTGATGTTATGGTTACGGGAGATATCAAGCGGGCGGAAGAGACAATCGACTTCAACCTCACGCCGTTTACGTTTTGGAACCCCGTGTATTTCGAGATCCCCAATGACTACACGATAGGAGCCGCCGAAACCTATGATCACGAGAACGAAGACGGCACTACCGATCAATATCCCGGAAAAGAGATAAATCCTACCGGCACCCTGACGCTGGAATGGAAAAACGCAGCCGTGCTCAAGGACGGCACGCTTTGCGATGTGGTAATAGAGCTTAGCAACTTCCACATTCGACTCAACCAAGGGCAAAGCTACGCGCAAGGCGACCAGGTTCTCCTGGTCGGCGGCGGTACCAACGGCAACGGGCTCTGGGCATATTCGGGAATTCATACGGCGAATGGCTATGATCCCGAAAACAGGCCTGCAGCGACCTTGACCCCCGGCGTCGGTTTCGATGCGACCTTGAAGGTTGTTCCTGTGGACAGCAGCACCTGCGCAGACCATAATTCCAGCCAGATGATCTACTATTTCTCGGACCTCGACGTTGGAGACCGAGGAGACGGAACATCTGCAGCTCAGAGATTTAATGGTAAATATGCCGAGTCTGTTCAGCTGGATGCCGGAGTGGTTGGTCCGGTCATTATTGAAGACAAGCACTACAGCGACCTTACGGCTGAAACAGCCTCAAATGGTTTGTATGGGAATCCGACAAGTAACCCGGATGGTCGTTTAATCAATACAGATCGCCTGGAACGCTCCCAGGGTACCTGGATTTCTTCTTCACATGCCACCACGGGCACCGACAGCAACAATGAAAAAGCTGCCGGATTTGTAACCCTCGTCAACCCGGATGGTTTCACCTTCCACTGGCGTGGGCAGGGCTGTGGTACCCGCCTGATTGCGCAGTCCATCCCCGGAGCGGAACTCGCCATCATCCCGGGCACGCATTTCATCGCGAGCCGGAATCCCGGCCCCTTCAACGAGGCGGTCTTGCGGTTCCTGCTCTGACGTGTCCGGTTTTTTTGTTACCTTTGAGTCATGAAGAAAGGAATTAAGATTGTCCTGTGGGTCATCCTGGCCCTGTTTGTTGTATTCGGAGTTTATACCTGGACGCTCTTCGGCCCGCTCGTCAAGGGGGCGATGTCCGTCGAGAAGCTGGACGAGGGGCTGTATTATATGGAATACAAGGGCGACGACGGCTTCGACGGGCTGATCGCGAGCGGCGGCGGCCGGAACGCCGGCGAAATGGTCGGCTATGTGATGAACTTCCTGTCCAAGGGGTTCTACCATCCCGCCGCGGAACCCGCCCCCGCGCAGTACGGCTGTTCCGCCCTGACGGTGCGCACGCCGGAGGGCGGCGTCCTGATGGGCCGGAACTTCGATTTCTCCTCCGCGACCGGCCTGATCCTGCACACCATCCCCAAGCACGGCTACGAGACGATCACCGCCTTCAACGTGGAGTTCTTCGGATTCGGGAAAGACTGGCTGCCGGAAGGCTTCGCCAACCAGTATATGGCCCTGAGCTCGCTCTTCTTCGCCCTGGAC
>CAJOJB010000019.1:0-17970 GCA_905234635.1 uncultured Eggerthellaceae bacterium
CCGCCATTCGCAGGTCGTCTTCACGCCTTCCCTGACCACCACGCGTTCGCAGGCAAGCTTGTATCAAAAATCATTTGGTGTTGAAATCATTGTGGTCGACAATACTGACGGTATGCGATTTGACCCCTATTTCGAAACTCATGCCTATCGCATTACCCAAGAAGCTTTGCTCAATGCCTGCAAGTATTCTGGTTCAGAACTTGTTCGAATAACGTTTAACACCATAGACAATAATTTGGTCATAACTATTTGCGATGAAGGATTCGGCTTCGACACAACGCACCCTACTGTTCAGGGAACGGGCGGTGGTTTGCCTGGCATGCGTGAACGTGCGCGTATAATTAATGGCACGCTGCTCATAGATAGTGACGAAGGTGGTACGTGCATAACTTTAAGGGCACCAATTGCTTTAGAGGAGTAAACTGTGATTAGAGTCCTTATTGCCGACGACCACGAAGTGGTTCGTTCGGGGTTTAGCTTAATAATAAATTCTCAAGACGACATGGAAGTTGTTGGCAATGCCGCAGATGGCAATGAAGCCTACAACCTTGTTGCAAAGCATAAGCCAGACATCCTTTTACTCGATATTTCTATGCCTCCGGGACAAAGTGGTTTAATAGCCTGCGAAAAAATTTCTAAGGATTTCCCTGCCACGCGCGTCATTATCTTAACCATGTTTGCTGAAGCAGATTATCTCTACTTTACACTACGTGGTGGCGCAAGCGGCTACATCCTTAAAACTTCAAGCACCGAAGAATTACTCGAAGCCATACGTAGCGTAGCGGCTGGTGGTATCCATGTTAACAAGCAAATGGCCGACGAACTTGCCATACGCCTTAACGACGAATCTGAAGTTAAGGAAAAGAATCCGCTCCGCATGCTTACCAACCGAGAACTTGAAGTGTTTACGCTTATTGCTGCAGGTTATACCAATAAAGAAATCGCTGAAAAGATCTACGTTTCCGTTAAAACCGTCGAAGTACACCGTAGCAAAATTTATAGCAAGCTTGATATTTCTAGTCGTGCGGAACTGGTGCAGCTCGCTATAAAATATCGTCTCTTGGGAATCTAGCCTCTAGGCCAATTCCATATCGGTATCAAGCTCAACGAGCATCAGATAGACATTGTCGCGCATGCGATTGGCAAGCTTGCGACTTATTTCACCCGCACTGTACGCAAGACGTATTTCTTCAAGTTCATAGTTGTAGGCCATGCGCTGGATTTCGCCCAGCTCATCCACGGTACGCGCGTAACTCGTAAAAGAGGGACGCGCCCCCTTCGATTGCCTGTACGATGTTTGGAAACTAAAGAGCATTTCGGTCACCTGGTCGGACGGGAATGGCGAATCGGAATCGTTCATAAGTGTCTTAAGGTAATCGATTGCCGCTAAGTCGGATGCCTGTTGAACTTTAATACGCTCGAGTGCATCGTCATAGAGCGGCAACTTGCCCGCTTGCTTCCTGAACCAACGCCTTAAGGCACGTAAGGACGTAGATGAATGACGAATTGAAGCAAAAAGGAAGGCCAAATTATCATTCTTATGCTGGATGTACTGGGCAGCACGTGCAAGACGGCGTAAGTAGTTATAACCTTCAATGTCATCGAGTTCCCCGACGTCGATAAGTTCAAAAATCTTATCTTCCTGGGCCCTAATAACCGCAACACGAAGTTCATCGACCGAGGAATCAATCTTGGCTTCATCTTCCAAGCGTTCAATACGTTCGTTGTATGAACGTATAACGGTACGTATCTGCCTCGTGTTTTCTTTGGTACGCGAATCTGCCAGACGATGAATAACGCGCCTGAGAATTTCACGCATAGCAAGAGCTTCTGCTTCAGGGCTTTCCATATTGTCTTTTTGTGCTGGTGCCAAAATTGGCAGTAAGAAATTTGCTAAAAGTAAGGTGCACACAATAACGCCCGATGCCAAAAAGATAAGCAAACTACGCTCTGGAAAAGCTGTACCTGCATCGGTCGTAAATGGCGTCGACATGATAATGGATAGCGTTACGGCTCCTTTAGGCCCACCAATGGTGGTTATAAGCGCCGACCGCAAACGGTTGACAGGCGTATCGAGCTCGCCAGTATCAGGGTCGCGCGAAAGACGATCTGAAACGAACACCCACGCAAAACGTACGATTACTACAACTACCGTGAGGCCAAGAACTAAGGCCAAGAGAACCCCGTTGCTGATAGCCTCAGATTTAATAATGCTCATTGTCCCCTGCGGAAGCATAAGCCCTAATAAAACGAATACGATGCCATTTAAGGCGAATTGGAGCACACCCCATACATTTGAAGACACAATGCTCAAACGTGCCTTAGACGGGCCAATAGCACGTTCTTCCCATACAGAAAGCAGCAGTCCTGCAGCTACTACCGCAATAACACCACTCACATGCAAAAGTTCAGCAACAAGGAAAATAATAAAAGGAAGCATGATGTCAAACAGCACATGGAAGGTATTAGTATCGAGCCCAAGTGTGTTCACACGTTCGCTTATGATATGGGCAATATAGGCAAGCAAGAGCCCTAGGATTATGCCGCCAAAAAATGAAAGAAGAAAGAATAGACCCGACTTAAGCACCGTGAAGGTCCCTGTAACAGCGGCGGCAATGGCAAACTGAAATGCCACAACACCCGACGCGTCGTTGAGCAAGCACTCCCCTGCCAAAAGAGCGCTTTCACGGCGTTGCACATGGGCAACCTTTTTCAAGGCAAGTACGGCAACCGCATCGGTCGGGCCCAAGGCGGCACCGAGCGCAAAGGCGGCAGCAATCGGGATTGAAGGCAAAATGAAATTAAGAGCAAAGCCTACGATAAGCATGATGGCAATAACCAAGCCGATGGCAAGGCACAAGATATAACTTTTGTTTCGCCACATACCCAACTTGTCGGCATGTTTGGCGTCATGGAACAGAAGCGGTGCAATAAATACCAGCAAGAAGAATTCGGGGTTAAACGAAATACTAATTGGTTGTGTAGTAAAAACTGCAAGCGCGACCCCCAGACCAGCCTGGATAAGAGGAAGGGAAACCTTAGGGATAATCTGTTCAAGCACCGCCGAAAGCAGTACTGCCGCAAAAAGCAAAAGTATGAGTTCGAAAGTTGCCATATAAAAACTAGAGTGTTATTTCTTCACCCGCAGCAACAATAAGGCGCCCTTGGGCCTGGAACTGCTCTGCCCGCGTGCGGTCGAACAGCTGAGCCGGGTTGGAAGGATCGTCCATAGGAATCATATGTATGGGAATGCTGTGGCGAGCTTTTACGAGCGCAGCACAACGGCTCGCTTCTTCGGGCCCCATGTTATACACACCGTCGCACGGGAATACCGCATAATCTATGTTCATGTCGGCCAAAAAACCCGATTCCATGTCTTCCGTGGTACTCGTGTCACCAGACGCATAAAATCTCACACTGTCGAAATCAAGCAAGTAGCCCACACATTCTGCCTTTGGATGGTTTTTGTTGTATGCCTGTACAGACGTAATAACCACACCATGAGATTCGAGGCTTTCGCTATAGTCGTCGACTGAAGGATGTAAATCCTTTGCGCGAATAATGGTGCAGCCAGGCGCGTGAGGCATTTTGTCAAAGGCGGTATGGTCAAAATGTTCATGGGTTGAAAGAATAAGGTCTGCGGCAAGGTCGTAACCTTCCCCCGCAAAGGGATCGACATACACCACCGTGCCATCGTTTAAAACAAAACGGTACGATCCATGTCCCTGGTATAACATCTTTGCCATATTTGTCCCCTATTCCACTACCAAGTTATAGTTGTACGGTTCAACGGTAAATGGTGCAAGCAGCTCTTCTATAACCAAATGGGCCTGTTTGTTTGCTTCTTCAATTAACGCTGTTTGGTCTATTTTGTCTTCGACGTCGGCTTCGGCAGCCTCAAGGGCGGTAGCCGAATCGGCGCGATCTTGCCAGTTAAACAATGCGCGCTTTTCATCGAAAAACTCAAGTGAATTCGGGTCAATAGCAATAACCTGGGTTTCTGCCTTGGGTAGCTTTACCTTAATAGTATCTTCGGAAAGGGTAACCTTCGCCTTTGAAAGGTCCACCCCAGCGCGTGCTTCGGCAACGTATTTCATGGAAAAGGCTTTCTTGGTAAGCAAGGGGATGTCACCTTCTTCATAGGAGACAAAGCCCGTATAAGAAAGCTTGGCAGTAGTCAGATCACTGCAGTCGGCAATTTGCGCCTCGAGTGCTGCAACATCAATGCTTGGTTCTTCTACAGGGCGGTATTGAAGACCTCCATAAAAGCCTATTCCTAGCAGCATTAAGCCACCAAGAATAAATAAGAGCGACTTAGTGATTACTTTCATGCTTGCCCATCCTCTCGTGCTTATATTCACTGTGTACAAGAATCGATTTTCACATGCTTCCTGAGCAGAATTTAAGAAGTTCTTGCACAGCATAAGGATAGCACCTATACTTACTCCTTGCGTTTGGTGGATGTGGCCTAGTTGGCTAAGGCGCCAGATTGTGGCTCTGGAGATCGAGGGTTCAAGTCCCTTCATCCACCCCAGCGCGCATTGATAATGTGGCTTGTAAATTCGCCTTGCAGCGTTTGAGTAGGTTGGCTACAATAGCCAAACATGCTTTTGCAAGCAATTACCATGGACCGGTAGCTTAGTTGGTAGAGCAGGGGACTCTTAATCCCAAGGTCCGGGGTTCGAGTCCCCGCCGGTCCACCAGTTTTTCAGTATGGCAAACACCTTCTCCAAGATAATCAAACGCATTCCTATTCCCTTTTGTGGCGTTGTTCTTTCAATTGCGTCTCTTGCAACGCTGTTAAACGAAATAGCTATCTGGGCCCACTATCTTCTTGGTTGCATCGCATTCATCTTTTTTGCTGCCATTTTGGCTAAGATAGTTTTATTCCCTAAATCCATTATGGAAGAACTCGAAAACCCCCTTTCATCCGCCGTTGTGGGCACCTTCCCCATGATGCTGTTTAGCTTCGTCCCGCACTTTGAACACATTCAACATTACCTGGGCTTCGTGCTATGGGGCGTTGCCTTAATGCTCTACCTCGTCATCATGATTCGATTCACCATAAAATTTGCCATTAAGACACCAATTGACGAAATCACACCCGCATATTTCATCGTATATATTCCTATTTTGTTGGCTGCTAATACGTCGCCACTCTTTAACATGCAAGCAGTTGGACGCGGGCTTTTTTGGCTTTGTCTTGCCCTCACCTTTATACTTCTTGTGCTGGTAAGCATACGTTTTATACACAACAAGCCACTGCCACAAGCGCAGCTACCACTCCTTTGTATTTATGCCGCACCTGCCAGTATGTGCACAACTGCTTATCTGAGCTGCTTTGATAACCATTCCACTGCTTTACTTGTCGTGCTTTATTTGCTTGCAATCGTATTGTTTATAGGGGGGCTCGTAATAATGCTCTTGTGTCTGCGCCTACCCTTCTTCCCCACTTTTTCCGCTATGACCTTTCCCTTTGTTATTTGCTCCACGGCGTCTTTTAAGATTGCTCAATTCCTTTCGGAAGGATTTCTTTCAGCTATTGTCAATATGTATGCCACTGTTCAACTCGTAGTTGCGTTAGGCATAGTGTTCTTTGTGTTTGCGCGCTTTCTTGTTTTTATTTTTAGACCCGAAAACTAAAGGGTTAGAGAATAAAAGCTTCGGCATATGAAAAAGGCCGTCAAGCAGACGACCTTTTATAAAACTGTGTCGGCGCAATTTACGCTTCAGCGGTACCCGCTTCAACAATCTTGGGCTGATCGTCTTGCCATTGCTTGAAATCTTCAATTTCTTTTTCGTTGAGTTTCATGGCAAGTGCAACTACTGCCACGTCGTCCACCAAGCCAAGAACAGGAATGCTGTCGGGGATAAGATCTTTGCCCTTAACCAGGTATAAAAGCGAACCGAGAACGCTGGCAACCACCTTGGGTGAAACGTTAGTGTATTGCTGGGTAACATAGCCCTTAATCATAGAGGCCATCAGCGGAATATTCTGCAGAGCCCCCACAGCAGCTTGCGGAAGGTCGGAAACACTGGTTTTTACCTCGGCCAACAAGGCATCGACCTTGTTGGGATCTCCCAATAAGGCTTCGGCCTTAGCGGCACTTGCTTCAAGAATGTTCCGTACATCTTTTTCATTTACGTCAGCCATGAATGCTCCTTTCAACAAGGCTTTTAACTATTTTACAACCTAAATCCTTTTCAATATACGCACAGACACTTTTAAGCTAAACAGAAAACACCGCCAGAATACTAACGAAAGACCACCAAGAATCCAGCCTTGAGCGTACAAAGGATAGAAGTGTCGTGCCTTATACGTATATGCATGTGCCTAGGTATACGTTCCTTATGGAAGAAATTACATGCGCTCTGGTGCTGAAATCCCAAGAAGAGAAAGCGAAAGCGCCAACACCGTACGGGTCGCATCGCACAAAGCAAGGCGCGCATTCGTAAGCGCCTCGTCTTCGGTAATCACATGACATTGGGTATAGAAAGCATGGAAGAGGCTGGCAAGTTCTTGCGCATAATGAGTGAAACGGAATGCTGCGCGGTCGCGTGCCGCCTGTTCTACCAGTTCGGGGAATACGTCCATCTTGCGCATAAGGGCAAGTTCGCTTTCATGCGTAAGGAGGCTCAGGTCGGTTTGGGCCGGTGCCACGGAGTCGAGGGCGACAAGATTCAAGTCGTCATCCCCTGCCGCTTTGCGCAGGATTGAGCAAATGCGCGCATGTGCATATTGGACGTAATAGACGGGGTTAGTAGCGTCTTGCTTTTTGGCAACTTCAATATCAAAATCCACCATCTGGTCAGCACTTCTCGACAGCATAATCCAACGCGTAGCATCGGCGCCCACTTCGTCGAGCAATTCTTCAAAGGTAACCATTTCGCCGGTACGTTTGCTCATGCGCACCGCAGTTCCGTCGCGGAACAAATTAACGAGCTGACCAAGCATGATTTCGAGAGAACCTTCATAGCCCCAAGCAGACAGCATGGCTTGACAACGTGCGATATAGCCATGATGGTCGGCACCCCAAATATCTATAAGGTGGTCAAAACCGCGCTGCATTTTGTTGTAGTGATAGGCCATGTCAGACATGAAATAGGTATAGCTACCATCGGACTTGCGCAGCACGCGGTCCTTGTCGTCTTTGAAATCGGTGCTCCTAAACCACAGGGCACCGTCCTTTTCATACAGGTAACCAGCGGCATCCATGGCATCTAAGGCTTTATCGATAGCGCTTTTACCCTGTTCATCGGGCTGGTAAAGGGTACGTTCGGAAAACCATAAATCAAAGCTGGTACCGAAAGAATCGCACACACGATGTTGTTCGGCCAATTCGTATGCATAAGCACGTTCACGGAAGTTTAACAGGCGTTCAGCTTCGTCGGCGCTTACCCACGCGTCGCCGTCTTCATCGATGATAGCTTGCGCGATATCTTTCACATAAGCGCCTGCATAGCATTGTTCAGGCAATTCCACGTCAAAACCTAGGAGCTGCAAGTAGCGCACCACCACAGATTCTGCGAACACGTCCATCTGATTACCATTGTCGTTAATATAAAACTCTTCAAACACATCGTAGCCAGCATGACGCATGACGCGCGAAGTAGCATCGCCTAAGGCTGCCCAACGCCCATGTCCTACGTGAAAGGGCCCTGTGGGATTAGCAGAAATATATTCGATGTTTACCTTGCGCATGACGTCGGGGGCAACACCGCGTCCATAGTCCATACGCTCATTGCGCACGTGTGCAACAACGGACTGCAATGCTTCCGGCTTCAAGCTAAAGTTAATAAAACCTGGACCAGCAATTTCACAAGAGTCAATGAGCGAATTTTCGGGCATATGATCCACGATAGCTTGTGCTATTTCTCGCGGATTCTTCCCTGCTGCCTTTGCGGCACGCATGGCAAGTGTCGACGCCCAATCGCCATGACCTCCATCGCGCGGACGCTCAAGGGCGCAATCAGGCACGTCTTCCATAACAAGTACGCCGCTGTCGATAGCGGTTTGAAGGGCTGTTTTAACAATCTGTTCGAGTTCTTCGCGTATTAACACCGTTTATTCCTTATCCATTAACGTTGCATGCATGACAGCCTTAATGGTATGCATACGGTTTTCTGCTTCGTCAAAAACAACCGACTGGGGACCTTCAAACACGCTGTTTGCTACTTCCATTTCCTGAATACCGAATTTTTCGGCAATTTCAGCGCCCACTGTGGTCTTTGTGTCATGGAAACTCGGTAAACAGTGCATGAAAATGGCATCAGGTTCTGCGAGGGCCATAAGCTCCTCGGTTACACGATAGGGCTCCAATAAGCCAATGCGTTCTTCCCAGATACTGTCAGGTTCACCCATGGAAACCCAGATATCCGTATAGATTACGTTTGCACCACGTGCACCTTCTTCAGGATCTTCTGTCAGATTTATTGTCGCACCACTCAATTCGGCAATATGCTGACAAGTTTCGACGAGTACGGAATCAGGCATCTGCTGCTTGGGGCCACAGGCAGTAAAGTTCACACCCAACTTCGCGCAAGCAACCATAAGTGAATTTGCAACATTATTCTGAGCGTCGCCAAAGAAGCTCACGTTCAAACCCTTCAGTTCGCCTAGATGTTCACGAATGGTAAGCATGTCAGCAATTATTTGCGTGGGATGGGCTTCAGTAGTAAGACCATTCCAAACGGGCACGTCGGAATATTCAGCCAAGGTTTCGACTTTTTCCTGTTCAAAACCGCGATATTCAATACCGTCATACATGCGCGAAAGTACACGGGCTGTGTCTTCAATGCTTTCTTTCTTGCCCATCTGGCTTGCGCCAGGATCAAGATAGGTCACGCCCATGCCAAGATCCATGCCACCCATTTCAAAGGCACAACGCGTGCGCGTAGATGTCTTTTCGAAAAGCAGTACGATGTTCTTTCCTTCATGATAGCGATGGGGCTCGCCAGCTTTTTTCTTGGCCTTTAATTCAGCCGAAAGGTCCATCAGATAGATAATCTCATCGGCTGAAAAGTCCAGTAACTTTAAAAAATCGCGTCCTGCAAGTGGTGCAGTCATGGTAGTTCTCTCCATTCGGGTAAAACACTCTATAAAAGATGGCGCGCCCGGCAGGAATCGAACCTGCAACCGTCGGATTAGAAGTCCGATGCTCTATCCGTTGAGCCACGGGCGCGTAATTAAGCATTATCGCATATCAAAGCAGTATTTGTCTTTGTGAGGATGCAGCGCAAGATAATCCATTATTCGGAAGAAGCTTGCTCAACTTCGTCCATGCCCAGATTCGCAAGCTCATCGGCAATATTGTTACCAACATTGTCTGCATGGCCCTTGACTTTGTGAAAGCTAATGTCAGCAAACTTTTCCTTTTCAGCCAACAGCTCAAGCCAGAGTTCTTTATTGGCCACCGGTTCTTTTTTAGCGTTCTTCCAGCCTTTTTGCATCCAGCCATAAATCCAGTCGGTAATACCACCGAGCACGTAAGCGGAATCGACAAACACGTCAGTAGGAACTCTCTTGTCGGTTACTGCGCGCAAGCCCTCGATGGCGGCCGTGAGCTCCATCTTATTATTGGTGGTGTTCGCTTCCCCGCCATGCAGGCGTTTTTCGAATTCGCCCCATACCAGGTAAGCGCCCCAACCGCCGACGTTTTCGTCCTGCTGGTTGCCACGACACCCGCCATCGCAATATATTTCTAGCCGTTTATTCAACGCTCTTTAAGCTTTCAACCATATCGACTGTATTGAGTTTCTTGCGCATAAACAGCATAACGAAAGCAGTAAACGCAAGGGTCATCACAAATGAAATTACATAGCTCGACGTGTGTATATCGCGCCCAAACATGACATAGTCAACTTCAGCGGTTACGCAAACAAAGGATTCAAGGAAGGTGCCCAAGATTAGGCCAAGGAGAGCTCCGAGCAGACTCAGGAGCACAATTTCTCGGAAAATATAGGCGTACACTTCGCGCTTGGTAAAACCGAGCACTTTAAGGCTCGCAATTTCACGTCGTCGCTCAGTAATATTAATGTTCGTGAGATTGTAGAGCACAATAAAGGCAAGGGCCGCCGCCGAAACTACCAAGACCACAACAATCATGTCCACGCTCGTAAGCATGGTGCGATAGCTGTCGATAGTTTCATCGTTGTAAGTTACCGTCCGAACCCCATCGAATTCATGGAGCCCTTCAGTAAAGACAAGACGTTCGTCGACACCGTCAGTACAACGCCCATATAGTGTAGTGAATGAACAGGTATCACCCGTAGCCATGCTATAGGCATCTTTTCCAATGTAGGCACTGCTACCAATATAATTTTCCATGATGCCTGTAAGCGTAAGGGTGAAACCCGACCCAAGTGCGTTACCTATATCGTCTTGCTCATAGAGCTGGAAAGTGTCTCCGACTGATATTTCAAGCGTTTTAGCAAGTTTTTCGGTGAGCACCACGGAAGTATCGTCAAAGGCAATGGGCACCTGTCCAATACGCTCTTTCATGGTAAGCAGTTTTGCAAATTCATCGACCTGTTTGGGAACAACCACTTCAACACCCATGGGATTATGACGAGCGCTGCCCACCTGCATATTTGAACTTTGTACGCGGGTAATATCTTCCGTGTCTCCTTTGTCGCGCATATAGGCTTCAACGGAAATGAGCTCTTCTTCGCTCACGTCATTTCCCATTTTGGTAATAACGTTGTAATTCACTACGGGCCCGAATTGCTTGTCTATGATGTCCCAAATTGAATCATGCAAACCCCAGCCTGTAAGAAGCAAGGCAGTACAACCGGCAATGCCCACCACGGTCATAAACATACGCTTTTTGTAGCGGAACAAGTTGCGGAAGGTAACCTTCCAAGAAAAACTTACGCGCTTCCAAAGCGGCGCAATACGCTCAAGCAATATGCGTTTGCCAGCTTTAGGGGCGCGTGGCAGCATAAGCTGTGCCGGCTGTTCACGTAAAGTGGCCATGGCTGCCGCCATGGTAGCGGCTAAGGTGATGCCCACACCAAGGCCTCCCGACAAAAGCCCAAATTGCCAGTCAAATGGCATGGGCAAGGGATAGTCGGGAATGTTATAGATAATGGCATATGCCTTGGAAATGGTAAACGGAAGCACCTGCGAAAGAATAGCAAGCCCAATTATCGCGCCAATGGTACTCGCTAAACCTGCATAGATAAGGTAACGCCCTGTAATACTGGCTTTGCTGTAGCCGAGAGCTTTATATGTACCAATAAGAACGCGATCTTCGTCGACCATGCGCGTCATGGTGGTAAGCGCCACCAAGGCAGCTACTAAAAAGAAGATGAAGGGAAACACACGCGCAATATTGTCAATACGTTCACTGTCGGCAACTTGGCTTTCAACCCCATAGTTCTTGGTTCTGTCTAAAACATATATGTCGGGAAGTTCGAGGTCATCGATATCTTTTTGCGCATCCGCTATAAGCTGTGCAGCATCCGCAAGTTCATCGAGTGCCTTCTTGCGCTCCTTTTCATACTCCTTCTTGCCATCTTCGAGTTCTTCACGGCCTTGTGCAGCGTCCGTGCGCGCACTTTCAAGTTCCTGCTGTGAAGCAATAAGTTGTTGCTCAGAAGAGTAAAGCTGGTTTTCGCCATTGGCAATTTGCGTATAGGCAGAAGCAGCCTGACTATTATATTCAGCCCAACCATCTTCGAGCTTCTTCTTACCTGCCGCTAATTCAGCTTCTGCCTCTTCAAATGCAGCAATACCTGCATCTATTTGCGCAATACCATCTTCGAGCTGAGGAATGGCTGCCTCAAGTTCGGCAATTTTTGTCTCGAGACCCGTCTTTTGTGTTTGTAGTCCCGCAAGCTGTTCCTGAAGGCCAGCAAGTTGTTCTTGCGCACTCGTCTTTTGCTGCTGCAAGCCTTCGAGTTGTGCCTCAAGCGCAGCACGCTGCGGATCGTCTTCGGGTAACTGCGAAATCTGTGCTTCAAGTTCGGCAATACCCACGTTGAGTTCTGCAATACCTTGCTCGGCCTGTGCTATACCCGCCTCAAGCTGTGATATACCTGCTTCAAGTTCAGGTAAAGCTGCCTGCGCTTGTTCGAGCCCTGTGCTTGCCTGTTCAAGCTGGCCCTGGAGCTCTATTTTCTTTTCCTTTGAACTTTCAACTTCACTGCGTTTGCTCTCGAGTTCTACACTGGCGTCATCAATCTTCTGTTGATTCGCCTCGAGTTCTTTGCGTGCATCGGCAAGTTTGCCATACGCTTCTGCCTTTTGCGCATCCAGCTGGGCATAACCGTCATAGAGCTGCGCATAGCCCGAATCAATCTTGCTCTGTCCGTCTAGTATTTGCTGGTCTGCATCGTCAAGTTTTTCTTCAGCATCGTCAAGCTCGGTTTTCGCGTCATCGAGCTTCGAAAGTGCATCAGCCTTCTCGTATTCGTATTCAGCACTCTTTTCGTCAAGTTCGTCCTGAGCTTCCTTCTTAATGTCATCGAGACGGCTTTGCGCTAAGTTGTCCGCCATGCCCTCAAGTCGATCCACCACGACACCGACATGTTCTTTATATTCGTCGCTTCCCGAAAACAAATCAGAAGCACCTTCGACTTCGATAAATAGTTCGGTGTAGGGACAATCCGCATCGAAATCAGCTTCGGACACATAGGCAAACTGCTGAATACTTCCACTACCGAGTGATGTGGCGCCCATAGTCACCGACGAAACATAAGACGATGAATGCACCGTACCAACAATGGTGAATAGCTTTGTTTTTAGTACGCCATCAAGATCCTGGGAACCATAGAGCACCTCGAGCTTGTCGCCCATTTCTACCGGTACTCCAGCCACACGGTCTGCAGAAATAACGCACTCCCCTGCTTTTTCGGGCCATCGTCCACGCTCCAAGATGAGGCGATTAAGATAGTTTTCTTCCGTCGATTCCACGGTGCAGGCATCGGTGCAGCTGCTATCGTTAAGTGCCTTAATTGGCATGCTTGCTATACGCATGGCATACTGCTCTTCATTGATTTGACCCATGACATCAGTTGACTTTGATGGCATAACGGCAGCGACGCCTTCAACGGCTTCCACTTCCCCAATCTGCGAATCTGAATAACCCAGCGTAGAAAGTAAGCGCACATCGTAAAGATGTGTTCCATCGTAGAAACGGTCGGCCCCGATGCGCATGTCGGGACCCGTCATACGTAGGCCACCATAGAAACCGCAACCGAGCGCGACGATGGCTGCAATCGCTATAAAGCGACCAAGGGAAGTGCGTATGGAGCGCAAAAGAGATGTCTGAAATGACCGCAATCCCTACCCCGATACCTTATTACCATTCTATAGTGCTTGCGGATACGGGCTGAGCATTCGTTTCAATGGAAGCGGCCTTGCCCTCGCGCACATGAATAACACGGTCAGCAATAGCAGTAAAAGCCTGATTGTGCGTAATAAGCACAACCGTGCGCCCTGTTTCATGGCAGCGTTCCTGCAAAAGTTCAAGAATGGCCTTGCCGGTTTGGTAGTCAAGTGCACCCGTTGGTTCATCGCATAAGAGCAGTTTGGGGTTTTTCGCTAAGGCACGCGCGATGGCAACACGTTGCTGTTCACCTCCGGAAAGCTGACCTGGGAAATTATCTATGCGATGCCCCAGCCCTACCGCTTCAAGAGATTCACGCGGGTCAAGCGGATCTTTGCAAATTTGGCTCGCTAATTCAACATTTTCTAAAGCCGTCAGATTTTGAACAAGGTTATAAAACTGAAACACAAAACCAATATCGTGACGCCTATATTGCGTGAGCTCTTGTTCGTTGTAGGCACTAATTTCGTTACCGTCAAGCAAGATACTGCCCGAGGTAGCCGTGTCGATGCCTCCAAGAATATTGAGCACTGTCGTTTTACCCGCGCCCGACGGTCCAACAATTACCACGAATTCACCCTCTTCGAAGGAAAAATTCATATCATCAACCGCGGCGACTTCCACTTCGCCCATGTGGTAGACCTTACGCACATTCTTAAACTCTACAAAAGCCATGGTGTCTCCTTTATCAAGCATAATAATACCAGGTAAAATAGGACTATGGCAGTTCTCGTGACAACAAAAGACCTCTGCATTGAATTCCCCACCAAACGCGTTTTGTATAACGTAAGTCTGGGCATTTCGTCTGGTGACCGAATAGGAATCGTTGGCCGAAATGGCGACGGAAAGTCTACGCTTCTTCGGCTTATATGCGCCCAACTAGAGCCTCAAAGTGGGCAGGTAATCAAAAATGGTACACCTACCATGGGCATGCTTTCCCAGGCCGACTCATTTGACGGAGGCATGCAAGCACGCGATGTCTTGGTTTCCGAGGCAGGAATTCCGTGGGAATCTGAACGCTTCTCGCGCGAAATTGTTGAAGCTCTCGTTGGCGATATCGATTTAACAAAGCAAATAGGTGAATTATCCGGCGGCCAGAGGCGGCGGCTCGACCTTGCACGCCTCCTTATCGGCAGTTGGGACATCCTGCTGCTTGACGAACCTACCCTACCAATCACCTGGACATTCGAGCCATATCGTGGCTTGCGAGCCACTTAAAGAAGCGTTGGCCGAAAGGACAAGGTGCTTTGCTGGTCGTAACGCATGACCGTTGGTTTCTCGACGAAGTATGCGAAAGCATGTGGGAAGTTCACGACGGAAACGTTATACCCTTCGAAGGGGGTTATTCGGCGTATGTTATGCAGCGCGTTGAACGCGAAAGGTTGGAAAACCTTGCCCGCCAGAAGCGTACGAACCAGCTCCGCAAAGAACTCGCCTGGCTTTCGCGTGGTGCCCAGGCGCGGCGCAGCAAACCAAAATTCCACTTGGAGCAGGCGGCGGCACTTATCGCGGACGAACCACCGATACGCAACAGTATCGAACTCAAAAAAGCAGCCATGACCAGGCTCGGAAAGCAAGTCTTAGAACTCCAAAATGTGAGTGTTTCCTACCCTGAACAGCTTATTCTCGACAATGTCGAGTGGATCATAGGGCCCGGTGATCGCATTGGCATTCTTGGCGAAAATGGTGCTGGCAAAACCACGCTGCTTAAACTCCTTGCCGGGAAGATTGAGCCCTCGCGTGGCACGGTAAAAGTGGGTAAAACCGTTCAGCTCGCCATGCTCACGCAAGGCCTCGAAGAACTCGAGCCTGTTGAAAACGATGTGGTACGTGTTGTTTGTAGTCGATATAAAACATCATACGAAGTTGATGGCAAGCTCCTCTCTCCGACGGCGCTTTTGGAACGTCTGGGCTTTTCACGCGACGAACTCAATGCCCGATGCAAGGATCTTTCTGGCGGTCAAAGAAGACGCCTGCAGTTTATGCTTACCCTGCTCGAAGAACCTAATGTGCTTATCCTGGACGAGCCAGGCAACGACCTTGACACCGACATGATGGCGGCCATGGAAAGCATGCTCGACACCTGGCCAGGCACCTTAATTGTGGTAAGCCATGACCGCTACCTTATTGAACGCGTAACTGACGACCAATTTGCATTAGTTGACGGTAAGATTGTTCATGTCCCAGGTGGCATCGATGCCTACTTAAGCATGGAGGCGCAGCGACACGCTCGTACGAAGCATGCAGTACCACAAACTGGTCCAAGCAATGCCAAGCCTATTTCTGCAGAAGTGCCCAAGCAGGCGCTATCCAATGCAGAAGCTCACGCCCTCCGTAAGAAGATTGCTTCTCTCGAGCGCAAGATGGAAACGCAACGAATGCGTGTCGAAGAAGCACGCCACGCACTTCAATCGTGTGATCCCTACGACTATGAAGCCCTGAGTAAAGCTCAAGCAAAAATCGAAGAAGAGCAGTCACGCCTCGACGAACTGGAAGAAACCTGGCTCGAAGCAGAATTGCGTTACAATAATCCTGCCTAGAGGAGAACTATGACCCCAGTGGACGTACAAAATAGCGAGAGCAAGGTTGCCGTACTTATTCCTTGCTACAACGAAGCCATCACTATCGCTAAGGTGGTAGATGACTTTAGTGCTGCTTTGCCCAATGCACAAATCTATGTGTACGATAATAATTCTTCTGACGAAACGGCCACTCTTGCCGCTGAACATGGTGCCATTGTTAAGAAAGAGCCACGCCAGGGCAAAGGATGCGTCATTCGTCAGATGATACGCGAAATCGATGCCGACTATTACATCATGGTTGACGGCGACGACACCTACCCTTCTGAAGCGGCCCCTGCCATGCTCGAGCCCCTCATGCGCGACGAAGCCGACATGGTCGTTGGCGACCGCATTTCCAACGGAAGCTATGAAAACGAAAACGATCGAGCTTTCCATGGCTTTGGCAATAATCTTGTCCGCTGGCTCATCAAGGTGCTCTACAAGTACGAATATGACGACGTCATGACAGGCTATCGAGCCTTCAACAAAGTGTTTGCTAAAACCATCCCTGTTCTTTCGGACGGTTTTGAAATAGAAACCGAACTTTCTATCCATGCAGTTGACAAAAACTGGCGCATCGCCGATGTGCCAGTTGAATATCGCGACCGCCCCGAAGGAAGCGAAAGTAAACTTTCCACATTCCGTGACGGTTGGAGGGTTCTCTTGTGCATCATGAGCCTCTTCAAGGACTACCGTCCTATGGCGCTCTTTACTCTGATTGGTATTTTCTTTGTCATCTTGGGTCTAATTGTGGGCTTCCCTGTCATTCTCGAATACCACGCAACAGGCTTAGTGCCGCGTTTGCCCTCGGCTATTTTAGCCGTGTCCCTTGTTGGATGTGGCCTCCTCAGTTTTATGAGTGGGCTCATCCTTGACACCACGGTCAAGGGCCATCGGAAAGAATACGAGCTTAACGTTATAGAAGCCTACGAGCGCTACGCCAAGTAAGTAAGTCTGCAAAGCTTGTATATAACTTTCCGAAGCAGCCTGCATTTCACAAACTTTACAGCAGCATTGGGGTCGACTTCTTCTATAATGAAATCCATGCCGCCATGGCGCAATTGGTAGCGCAACTGATTTGTAATCAGTGGGTTGCGGGTTCAAGTCCTGCTGGCGGCACCATGAATGTAGGGCTGCTGCGTTTGCAGCAGCCTTTTTAGCAATACGCGCTCCATTCCGCAGCCAAAAGACAAGGGGGAACAATGGAACAGCAAGTAGAAACTAGGCCTTACGTACCCTGGGAAATGATAGGCAACTTCATGGTTGACGCCTTCGTTGGTTATGGCGTACCACGTGAAGACGCTGAAATCTGCGCAGACGTGCTTATGGAATCCGACCGCCGCGGTATTGAAAGCCATGGCTGCAACCGCTTTAAGCCTATCTACATCGACCGCATCGTACGAGGCACGCTGCTACCCGTTACTAATCTTGAAATCATTAAAGAAACGCCTACTACCGTAGTGGCTGACGCCCACGATGGCATGGGCATGGTGGCCAGCTACCATGTAATGAAGAAGCTCCTCGAAAAGGCGAAAACTTACGGCATGGCTGGTGGCGCCATTCGCAATTCCACTCATTACGGTATTGCAGGCTATTGGACAGGCATGGCAGCCGACCAGGGCATGATTGGCATATCGGGCACCAACGCTCGCCCGTCCATCGCCCCTACCTTTGGCGTAGAAAACATGATGGGCACTAATCCCCTCACCTTCTCTATTCCTACCGACGAAGAATTCCCCTTCTGCCTGGACTGCGCGACTTCAACGGTCCAGCGCGGCAAGATTGAATACTGGGCGCGCGAAAGCAAGGACACGCCTGCTGGCATGGTTGTTGCCCGCGACGGTTCCGACCTCACCGACAGCGCGCAAATTCTTGAAATGCTCGTGAATAAGCAGGCCGCCTTGGCGCCTTTGGGCGGCGGCCCTGGCGACGAAACGGGTGGCTACAAGGGCTATGGCTACGCAGCGGTGGTAGAAATTCTTTCTGCAGCACTCGCGGGCGGCGAATTCATGAAGGCGCTTACGGGCGTGGCCGAAGACGGCAGCCCCCAGATGTACCACCTCGGGCACTTCTTCTTT
>CAJOJB010000019.1:17996-24715 GCA_905234635.1 uncultured Eggerthellaceae bacterium
GAGTTTAAGAAGATCGCGGGAGAGATCTGCCGTGCCCTGCGTGCCTCCCAGAAAGCACCGGGCTACGACCATATCTACACCGCTGGTGAAAAGGAATACCTGGCTTGGCAAGACCGCAAGGACAAGGGTGTTCCCGTAGGCGAAGCGGTGCAAAAGGAACTCATAGAAGTCCGTGACGCCCTGGGCCTGGACTATCACTTCCCCTTCGAAGACTAATTGCTGGAATCTGCGCCCCATGAATCTTAAAGATCGTGGGGCGCTTTAAGGCGAATCATGCGCATAGCTTCAGTCATTCTCGACATAGATACTCAAGCGCTCGACAGCGCCTATACCTATGCTGTGCCTGATGACCTCAACGAAATTGAAGTTGGCTGTGCCGTGTTGGTGCCTTTTGGCAGGCAGGTGCAGATCGGTTTTGTCACACAGCTTCATGAAGCGGAAGAATTTCAACTCGACTTCCCTCTTGAAAAACTTAAGCCTATCAAAGACGTGCTTTCAAAGTCGTACTTCAACGAGCGCGCAGCTGAATGCATTGACTTCCTGGCCCATCGCTATTTAGCGCCTCTTTCCCGTTGTGTGCGCCTCTTTACGCCCCCTGGTGGCGTGCCGCGCATCAAGAAGAACGGTTATGCCTATTCGCTTGAACAGCCAACAGTGGGTGAAGTTGACGACCGCTGGGTCAGCCTTGTTCCGGGCAGCGACTTCAAACCTAAGGCAAATGCCGCAAAGCAAATTGCCATCTTGAACGCCCTGGCAAATGGCGAACTGCGCGTAGCGGAACTCAACGCGGAATATGGTGCAATTTCTTCCACACTTAAGGCCCTTGAAAAACATGGGGCTATTCAGATTGAACATCGCAGGCGTATGCGTGGCATGGTCAAAGACCTTTCGAACCATCCGTCTGAATATGCTACCTTCAACTTTGGCAGCATTGCGAAACCCGAATTAACTGAAGGCCAGCAGGCAGCGCTGAATGAAATTACACGAGCTTACGAAGCCCATGCGGGCCACGTCGTTGTGGTTGACGGTGTTACCGGATCGGGCAAGACGGAAGTGTATTTGCGCGCCATTGAAAAGGTTGTCAGTGCTGGGCAAACCGCCATTGTGCTCGTGCCTGAAATTTCGCTTACTCCCCAAACGGTCGCGCGTTTCCGTGGGCGCTTCGGCGACATGATTGCCGTGCTTCATTCACGCATGAGCGATGGAGAACGCTACGATCAGTGGGACTATATTCGAAGCGGCTCGGCACGGGTTGTTATCGGCGCTCGTTCAGCTCTGTTCGCACCCGTGGAAAACCTGGGACTCATTGTTATCGATGAAGAGCACGAAAGCTCTTACAAGCAGGACAGTGCCCCTCGTTATGTTTCACGTGACGTTGCCGAATGGATGGCCCAACAGGCAGAAGCCTGTGTGGTACTCGGTTCCGCAACACCTTCCATTGAAGCCCTCTATAACGCTGCCAAACGGGAAACCTGGACCAAGGTCGACCTCCCTGAACGGGCCAATGGGCGCCCCATGCCCGAAATGCAGAATTTAGCAATGGCGAAACGTCCATGTTTTCCCCCCGACTTACGGCAGCACTTCGGGAAACACTTGAAGCGGGCAACAAGGCCGTACTTCTGTTGAACCAACGCGGCTTTGCCAGATTCCTCCTCTGCCGCGAATGTGGTTTCGTGCCTGAATGCCCCAACTGCTCGACTTCACTTACCTACCATGAAAAGGGGCACAAACTTGTCTGCCATCATTGTGGCTACACGGCAGCAACCCCAGCCACCTGCCCTGCCTGCGGCAGCCCCTATTTGAAACTCTATGGTGCTGGAACGCAGCGTGTGGAAGCCGAACTTATTGCGCTTATCGACTCCTTCCCCAATGTTAATGCGCCCGTAATTCGCATGGATGCCGACACAACAAAGGGCAAAGGAGCCCACCAAGCCTTGCTTGAGCAATTCGCTTCAGCTGAAGCCGCCGTTCTTTTGGGCACGCAAATGATTGCGAAGGGCCTCGACTTTGACGACGTGACGCTGGTAGGCGTCATTAATGCCGACACGCAACTGCACTTGCCTGATTTCCGGGCAGGCGAACGCACCTTTAACCTTATTGAGCAGGTCGCAGGGCGCGCAGGGCGCGCTGAACTCGACGGCAAGGTAATCGTACAAAGCTACCAAGCCCATTCCACGCCCATTCAGTCCGCCGCCCATTATGACCGCGCAGGCTTCTTAAAGGAAGAACTACCCAAGCGCAAACAGCTCAAGTACCCACCCTACGTGCGTTTGGCCGATGTACTCATTTGGGGAAAGAACGAAGGCGAAGTTCAAGCGGAAGCGCAGACGGTCTATGCCGCCCTTGAAAAACATATCAAAGATCAGCTTGGGTCAGAGTGGATAATTCTGCCGCCTACCCCCTGCGTACTTTCACGCCTTCACAACGCCTGGCGCTATCACATCACCATTAAGGCACCGCTCGAAGCCGACCTTGGTGGCGCGCTCGAGCCCATCTTCCGCGGCCGCAAAACCAACAAGACAGTCAACGTCAGCATCGACATCGACCCCATGTCCCTCCTTTGATTTGGAACAGGGGACGGTTTTTGTTCCACTGCAGGAACAAGAAGGGCAAGGGTATTCCTTTCCGAAGCTTTAGGCGAGCGTAGGCTAGGAAGCGCGCTGTTAAGAAAAGCGACTAGTCTAATTAAGCGAGTTTCCCGACTATTAGGTTAGGTGAAGCATGCGTCGCTCCATTCGGAGCTTTTCAATTGTGCGCTTCTCTGCCGTTAAACGCGAGTCCGCGGATTGAAAGGAATACTCTTCCCCTTTTTCTCGGAGGCACAAGAAAAATTGGAACAAAAACCAGTCCCCTGTTCCAATTTATTCGATGGCAGCGCGGAGGGCGTCGATGCGGTCGGTGCGTTCCCAGGTGAATTCGGGAAGTTCACGCCCAAAGTGGCCATAGGCGGCAGTCTTGCGGTAGATGGGTCTACGCAGGTCGAGTGCATCGATGATGGCACCTGGGCGCAGGTCAAAGACTTTGCGCACCGCGGCTTCAATCTTTACGACCGGAACCTTTTCCGTTCCAAATGTTTCAACCAAAAGTGAAAGCGGACGGGCCACGCCAATGGCATAGGCAAATTGCACTTCTGCACGGTCGGCCAAGCCAGCAGCCACAATGTTTTTAGCCACCCAGCGAGCCGCATAGGCAGCTGAGCGGTCCACCTTAGTGGCGTCCTTGCCACTAAAGGCACCGCCGCCATGGCGACCCATGCCGCCATAGGTGTCTACGATAATCTTGCGACCTGTGAGGCCCGTGTCGCCCATGGGGCCACCAACAACAAAGCGGCCAGTGGGGTTCACGAAGATTTCGGCATCTTCCCAAGAAACGCCTTCTTCGGCAAAGACGGGGGTAATGACATGTTCGATTAAGTCGGTCTTAATTTGTTCGGTTGTTACTTCAGGGGCATGCTGAGTCGAAATGAGAATCTTTTCAACCGCAACCGGCTTATCGTCTTCATAGCGCACACTCACCTGAGTCTTACCATCGGGGCGCAGGTATGGCAGCGTGCCATCCTTGCGAACCCGCGTAAGGCGTTCAGCCAGACGATGAGCAAGATAAATAGGCATAGGCATAAGCGCGCTCGTTTCATTGCACGCATAACCAAACATGACACCCTGGTCCCCTGCACCAATGCGATCGTAAGGGTCCCCTTCTTCGGATTGGCCATGCTTAGATTCGTGGCTTTCGTCCACGCCAATGGCAATGTCGGGCGACTGGGGGTGCATATAGTTTGCCACCGCACAGGTTTCAGCATCAAAGCCCATTTCAGAACCCGTGTAGCCAATTTCGCGTACCACGTCGCGCACGATGGAATCAACGTCAACATAGGCCTGAGTGCGCACTTCACCCATGACGGTAATAATGCCCGTTGTCGTAAAGGTTTCAATGGCGCAGCGCACGTCGTCGACGCAGGCAGGAGTTTTGCTCTGCGGAGAAACGTAGCCGTCGGCTTCAAGCGCTGCTTCCTTTTCAAAAATGGCGTCCAGAATGGCGTCGGAAATCTGGTCACACATCTTGTCTGGGTGGCCTTCAGTTACCGATTCGCTCGTAAAGAGAAAACTCTTAGTTGTCGTATTGTCTGCCATGTCTACCCCTTGTGACTTCATGTAAGTACTAGCCAACATCGCTTTCCTGACCCATAATACACGCAAAAGACTTATTCACATTGAAGGTAGACATGATTACACTATTTGATGTAGTGAAATCGGGGTTTTACGGCATAAAGGAACGATACATTTGGCAGAACATGCAGCAAAACAAGGTTCATCGCATTACCGTCCGAGCGTTCGTTCGGTCCTGCTGGGCACCTTCTTTTCAATTACCCTCGCCATAAGCTTTTTTGCTGCAGGCTTTGCCGTTGATACGCTGCCTGGCACGACGGCAACGCTTTCACGCCTGTTCACCAACTTTAATCTGAGTGTGTATCTCCCCGAAGACACGACCGAACTTGCCGTCGCCACACGCGACTATACCGTTGAAAGCTACAGTTCAGGCGAAGCAGCCGCAACCGAAGTGCTTGCTCACAAGGTCATGGACGCTGCTGCGCGTTCTTCGGCGAAGGATTCCCCCAAGGCAACCCTGTGGCGCACCATTACGCTTCCCACTTCGGGAACTGCCACGGAGCAAATGTATGAACTTGCAAAAATTAATAGTGCCTATGCCTTGGGGCCCGACGAAATAAGCCATCTTCAAGACTGCAACAAAATTATTCGTATAGCAGCCCCCGTTCTTATTGTTATTGCTGCTCTGGCGCTCATTCTCGGGATTATTTTGGGAGCCAGCTGTGGCAGACGTGCCTTAGGGCATGCGCTTATTGCAGCCCCCACCGTGCTACTCTTGGCTACCATTGGCCTCGGTGTCTGGGCCATAGTAGACTTCAATGCCTTCTTTAGCGTCTTCCATGGCGTCTTCTTCCCGCAAGGCAACTGGACTTTCCCGGTCGACAGCCTCCTCATTTGCATGCTACCTACGGCTTTTTGGGTTGGCATGGTAGCCATATGGGCGTTTATTACTATTACTCTTTCGATTCTTTCCGTCTTCATTGGTCGAAGGCTTTCACGCGCGTATAATTAAGCCATACGAATGAAATAAGGAGTTTAATTTGAATACCGAAGGTACAACTCGCGTGCGTTTTGCGCCGTCCCCTACGGGCATGCTTCATGTAGGTGGCGCACGCACGGCTATTTATAACTGGGCTTTTGCCCGAGCTACGGGCGGCACCTTTGTCTTGCGCATTGAAGACACGGACCCCGAACGTTCAACCGAAGAAAACACGCAGATAATTCTGCGCGCCATGCGCTGGCTCGGCTTGGACTGGGACGAAGGGCCTGAAGTGGGTGGCGACTATGGCCCCTACTTCCAAATGCAGCGTATGAACACCTACACTGCCGCCCTTGAAACATTGAAAGAACGGGGCGCGGCATACCCCTGCTTCTGCACCAAAGAAGAACTCGACGCAAAGCGCGAAGCCGCTGGTGAAGCATATTCGGGCTACGACCGCACCTGCCGTAACTTAAGCCCTGAAGAAGCCCAGGCACGCATTGATGCAGGTGAAGACCATGTTTGGCGCTTAAAGGTGCCCGAAAACCATGGGCCGATTGAATTTATTGACGCTGTCTATGGCCAGATGAGCTTTCCCGCCGAAGTCATGGACGACATGATCTTGGTACGCAGCGACGGGAGCCCCACCTACAACTTCGCTGTGGTCTGCGACGACGTGAACATGGCCATTACTCATGTAATTCGTGGCGACGACCACCTGTCAAACACGCCGCGGCAAGTTCTTATCTACGAAGCCCTCGGTGCGCCCATTCCAACCTTTGCCCACTTGTCAATGATTCTGGGCTCGGACGGCAAAAAGCTTTCGAAACGCCATGGAGCTACTAGCGTTGAAGAATACAAGGACGCCGGCTATTTAAGCGATTGCATGGTGAACTTCCTCGCCCTGCTCGGCTGGAGCTTGGACGGCGAAACCACCATCATCGACCGCGAAACCCTCTGCCGCGAATTCAGCCTTGAGCGCGTAACCAAGAAAGACGCGGTATTCGACGAAGCGAAGCTCGACTGGATGAATGGCCAGTACATTCAGGCTCTTGGGGCCCAGAATTGGGTGGAGGCTTCGCGCCCCTGGCTGGCACGCGCCCATGCCGCGGGTTACCCCTCTGTGCAAAGTGCACTCGTTCCTACGCCAGAGCAAGGCGAAGAACTTGTTCGTGAAGCCCTGAACGAAGAACAGCTTGCTGCCTTCGATGACAGCTACCACGCAAACCCTGTTTTCTACGAAGCCCTTTACCCCTTGGTGGCAGAACGTGAAACGACGCTTAATGAAGCCGAAGATAAACTGGCGTATATGTTCTGGGGTCCTGCTGTCCTCCTCGACGAAGCAAGCGTTAATAAGGTCCTGCGCAAGGAAGGTGCCCGCGCCGACGAAGCGCTTCGTACGTGCCGGGACGTCTTGGCAGATGAAAGTATCCCCTGGTCATGTGATCCATTACAAGATGCCTGCAAGGCACTGTGCGAAGCCCTCGACATTAAACCCAAGAACCTCTTCCAGCCATTGCGTGTTGCCGTATGCGGGAATATGGTTTCACCACCTTTGTTTGAAAGCATCGAACTTATGAAGCGTGAAGATGTCCTCGCACGCATAGACTTTGCGCTTTCCGAGGTATTTGGTG
>CAJOJB010000020.1 GCA_905234635.1 uncultured Eggerthellaceae bacterium
AAGCCGTATTTGCAAACTTCGCGGACGGTCCCGCGGCACATCTTATGGGTTTGTTGGAAAGCAGGGGAGTGGCAGACCATCGCTGGCAACTGGGTGCGCAGGCTACCTTTGCGCGCGCGATTCTCGTGGAAATGCCCGACGGGAGTTTGAATCGATATAACTTCGCTCTTATGCCGCAGTGGGTGAAGGCCCGCTGGACCGACGGTGTTTTGCAGCCTTCAAAGCTGTATTTCCCGGCCAACGCGGGTTTGTCCGAGACGTCAGATCAGCAAGACTAATGTACGCTCGGGTGTGCCCATGGTCTATTACAATAGTATGAGCAAAAGAATTATGGCATGACCGCCTAAGTGAAAGAGTGATTTCGTATGCTATTGAGTTTTATGCTTGGCCAAAAGTACTTGTGGCCCATTCCTTTTATTCTTCAGGCCCTTGCTTACGTTGGCGTGCTTGGGAAGATGAACATTCCTATCCGATTCGCCTTTATTCCGGGTGGGGCAGACTATCAGATTACGAAGCGGCTTTACCCAAAAACCCGCACCTTCTGGCGGCCCTTCTTTGTGGCCAGCCTGCTGGTCATCGCCGCGTTCTACCTTAACCCCTTCGCAGGCTCAGGAAAGAGCGTTGCAAGAATTTTCTTGTTCATTGCTATTGCGGTTTATCTTGTGTTCTTGCTGCGCCTCTATAGGCGTCTGTCTAAGGCCTTTGGGCACGGCATGCCTTTCGCTTTCCTGCTTTTCCTTATTCCGCCGCTCGGTCTTGCCATTCTTGGGTTTGGCAAATCGCAGTATTTGGGCGACCCCGTATTCAAGCCAGTGAAGCAGCATGGCATTGTGTTGCGCACTCTTGGCCGCATTGCTTTTGTTGGCATTTCGCTCGTCGAAGCCCTTGCCCTTATCGCTGTGGTGGGCTTCTTTGTCTTACAAACGCACCAGCCTACGATTCTGATTCGGGCCATACAGGACGAATACACTGAAAAGACCAAAGACATCGTTGGTGGCGAAAGCATTGTAACGAACGAAGATGCCCTGGGCGAAGCTGCAGGAAAGCTAAGCTCTATGCCTACGAGCCGCGAAAAGTTCTTTACCGACCACAGCCAGGACGAAAACGTGGTGGTGCTCGCCTATATGCTTGGATCCGACCTTGAAGACAGGGGCGGCCTTGCTACCTTCAACATTAAACAGATGTGCGAAGCTACCAAGCAGGGGTCGAATCTTTCGTTTGTCCTAGAAACGGGCGGTTCGCGGCGCTGGATTATGGAAGGCATCGAAGACGCGGCTTATGGGCGCTACCTCATACAAGATGGCAGGATCGAAAAGATTGCAGACTTGGACAAAAGCACTTGCATGTCCGAGCCGCAAACCCTTCAGGACTTTATTACCTGGGGTGTTGAAAGCTACCCCGCAGACAGGCGGATACTTGTTTTTTGGGACCATGGTGGGGGACTGAGTTCTGGTTATGGCATGGACGATTTAAACCAGCGCGAAACCGAAACAAAAAGAGAATATCCCACTTTGGCAGTCAGCGAAATCTGCGATGCCATTCAGGCATCGGGCGCGAAGTTTGACATCATTGGTTTCGATGCCTGCCTCATGCAGAATATCGAAATAGCGACAGCCTTTGAACCCTATGCCGACTACTTCCTTGCGTCCGAAGAAGTCGAAGGGGGCTATGGCTGGTTCTACACGTCGCCCTTTGGTATGTTGGCGCAGAACCCTGGTATGCCCTCCCTCGACTTTGGCCGGGAAATGGTAGCCTGCTACGACCCGTACAACGAAGTATTCAACGACGGCGAGCCCGACACGGGCGCAACCCTTTCTTTTGTGGACTTGCCGCGCGCGAAGGTGGCATATGAAAGCATGGATGGCCTGTTTAGTGGCGCCCAGGCCGCCATTGCCAAAGACACGAAATCCTTTGCAAACATTTCGCTTGCGGGCACCAAGTCGTACAAGTTTACGGGTAACGAACAGGTTGACTTAATCGACTTCCTTGAACGCCTGAGCAAACTTGACTATAACGACGAAATTCTGAGTAACGAAAAAATCGACGAATTAGAAAACGCTGTGAAGGCCTGCGTGGTCTTCCGCAATGCCGCCTCCGCCGAAGGAGTTAACGGTATGGCATTTTCTTTCCCCGTGGAAAGCACGGAAACCTATTCGAAAGACTACGACCAGTTAAAACATTTCTCCTTTGATTCTCAAAACAAAATGATGGCGGATTTCTTCAGCATTATGGCCGTTCAGAAGAAGAGGGAACACGACAATTTCGATGCTGAAAATGCGAGCTTCCTCGACAAGCTTAACCATTCCTTCTACACCGACTACACGGAAGAAGAATGGTATGTGAGTGGTTTTGAAGACTACGACGACACTCCTGTTTTGCTCGACATTCCCCTCAAAGAAGTGAAGGGCGGTTACCAAATTCAGGCGCCCGAAGACCTGTGGAGCATCGTTGCCGACGTGCAGCTTGCTGTCTACCAGAAGGCTGAAGACGGGCTTATGCGCTACCTAGGGCACGACCAGGTAGCTGGTTATGGCGAAGACGGGCACCCCCTGGTTGCCATGGGCGGAACCTGGGTGCACGTGGGAGACAAGCTCTGCTGTTATGAGGCGGGGCAGCCGCGCGAAACTGAAACAGGTACGGTGTTTACAGGTACCACCAAGGCGCGCTTGAATGGGTCGACCGATATAACAATCTATATTGAATGGAATGAAGTGCCTGAAGGGGAAGAAGGGTTTTCGGCGGGCCGCATTCTTGGCTACACTCTGGACGGGAAAGGTGCAGAAGGCGAAAGCACAGAAGGCGAAAGCACAGAAGGCGAAGCCGCAGACAACGAAGATGCACTTTCGCTTTTCGACAATCTTTTCGCTGAGGAAACCGCCGACGAAACTTCCCCGAGGGGTAAGCTAACGCTCAGCCCAGGCGACCGCGTTGAATTCCTCTTCGACTATTACGATGAAGAAGGCAATATGGTAAAGACTGAAACCTACGGTGGCGCTTTACTGGTTGCAGAACAAGAAAGAATTGTCGTGGAGGACAAGGTACTGGGTACCTGCGACGTGGAATTCTATGGCGTAATAACCGACGTTTACCAGCGCAATATGTCGACCGAAAAGATTGAAGCCCACATCGACTAAGCGCCACCCTCACAACGGTGCAATGAGCTTGCTTCGAAAGTAAAAAGAGTGGCCAGGGTTTCGCGTGGCCACTCTTCTTGTGTGCTAGTATGCTTCGGCTTTATTGCGCTACTTCATAACCTACGATGAGTCCGCCGATGTCGGCGTAATAGCTGCAAAGCACCCCGCAGGGTTCCAGATAAACCTTGATGCCAGAAAAGGCTTCTTCCATAAGCGCCTTTAGCTTGTTTGCCGCTTCGCTGTTAAGGCAATGGTCGATGTAGACGGTGCCACCCACGCAGCCGCGTTCAGCCATTTCTTTTACGATGGTCGACAAAGAACGCTTTTCGCCCCGCACTTTGTGGAGGATGTCCACCTTGCCTTCGTCGCTTGCATGGCCAATCATGCGAATATTGAGCACTTCGGCAATGCGCGCCACAGCCATGTTTACACGGCCGTTCTTCGCAAGATTACCGAGCGATTCGAGGGAATACAAAATGCGAATGCGCTTTTGGTATTCGATAGTTTCTGCCTTGACTTCGTCGTAGCTTTTGCCCGCCAAAATGCCTTCGCGCAGCTTTTCAATAATGAGGCGCAGCACTGGCCCCGTAGCATGGCTGTCGAAAATGTGCACCTTTGCGTTGGGGTTGAGCTTGCAGTAGGCTGCTTTTGCCGCCGCCGCTGCTTCGTAGCTTGCCGAAAGACCACTGCTAATGGTAACGGCAAAGATTTCGTCGGAGCCATTGAATGCGTCGGTCCATTCGGCCACATTGGGGCAAGACGTGGTGGAAGGCCCCTGGTGTTCCTGAAGGTCGTGCATCATTTTTTTAACATCGGTTCCGATTTCGTCCACGTATTCGCGACTGCCAAACATTACCTTCAATGGTACGGTGCAATAGTCTACGTCGGGTAGGGTAAATAGGTCTGAAGACGAGTCTGAAACTATGCGAATAGTCATGATGCTTCCCCTTGCATGTATGGTGACATGGCTTTATGCCTGCATGCGATTTCCTTTTCGCTAATATAGCACAGTTTGTGTAGCATATGCGTTCTTATATGTATGGCATTGGGGTAAATGGTTCGTATAGTTTTACGTATGAAAGTGGGGTGCTAGGGTTTACCCCAGGTTATATTTCCAGTAAACAAATCGGATTACTTTTTGTAGTAAATAACACGTAAATACGTTCAGCGAAACAAAATAGTACAAATAAGGAAGAAAATTGTACTAGCTACAAATGCTACGGATTTAGTACCTTATACACATGCCAAAACCCATATATGGGTTACGAGGAGGGGCGAATAGAGAAGCTATTTTGTTCTGCGCAATTCCCGTGCAGAAAAGCCATTAAAGTGAGGCTTCCCCAGTGTTCAAAGGAGGAATCATGGCAGAACTTACACGTAGGGACATGCTGAAGGGCGCCGCTGTTGCTGGTGCTGCTGCTGCAGTTGCTGGTCTTGCTGGCTGTGCTGCTGGTGCTGAAAAGGCATCGAGCGCTTCTGCTGCTGCAAGCGCAGACGCTGCTGCTTCCGCTGCTGCTGCGGCCGACGCAGTAGCCGAATTCAAGATGGTCCTTGGCGCAGAAGCTGGCGGTAGCAACTTCGGTATCTATCGCGAAAGTGCAGACCTGCACGGCGACGCTTCTGAAACCGACGACACCCTGGCTAACCTGAACAGCGCCATGGGCGGCGAAACAGGCGCTCACACCAAGTATGCTGCTTTTGCTGAAGCTGCTGCAGCTGCTGGTCTGGACCGCATCGCTGCTCTGTTCAACGCTACTTCCAAGGCTGAAGACCTTCACCGCCACGAAGAAGAACGCGTTGCTCAGCTGCTCGACCCGAACGCCAAGCTTCCCGAAAAGCCCCAGGTAAGCCCCACCGAAACCGACGGCAACCTGATTGCTGGCGCCCGCGGCGAAATCTATGAAACCGCTGAAATGTATCCTATCTACATCGCGACCGCTATCAAGGAACGCGACGCTGAAAGCGATGCTGCTAAGAAGGACGCTCTGGACCAGGCTGTTCTGGCATTCACCCGCGCCAAGCTGGCTGAAGCTTATCATGCCAAGTGGTACATGGACGCTTACACCACCATCGACACCCCGACAGACGAAAAGTACTGGCTGTGCACGACCTGCGGCTTCATCCACAAGGGTGCCAAGCCCGGCGCATGCCCCATCTGCGGTCTGACGGAATACGAAGAATTCTAATTCGTCATTCTCTTTTAACTGTAGTAGACGGCACCCTCCCTCGTCTGCTTACAATGAAGGAAAAGTGCGGCCTCCCTGCCGCACTTTTCTTTTGTACTCCACTGTTCTACCGTACAGCGGAATTTTCGACCTTGCGCTTTAGAACGCGGGGCCGAATTGGAATTTTAAGTCTTCGATTTCGTCGGCATTGGCACACAGCATGACAAAGTTGCGCAAAAGCTGCAAGCCCGCTTCGCCTGATTCTTCGGGGAAGAACTGAACGCCCATGTATGAGTTATGGAAGTTCACAAGGGCGGGGAAGGTAATCGAGTAGGTCGACCAGGCCTTGATCAAGGGCCCAGTAGGTACGATAAAGGAATGGTCGAAATAAAATTCGGTGCCATCTTCTATGCCGTCAAGGATCTGGGCATTGCAGCGGTCGTCGCGATAGACGGGCGCCATGCCGCGGTGGGGGATTTCAAAGTCGAAGCCATAGTCGTCCACGTCGGGCAATTCGCGGCATGAACCTACCACGAAGTCGAGCCCCTTCACATAGCGTTCACCCAGCTGTCCGGTGCTCGATTCGCGGCCCGTTGCGTACAGAAGGTGCATGCCTACGCCAATCCCTAAGAAGGGCTTCTTGGCAACAATGGCGGGCTTAAGGTACTGTTCCAGGTTCAGTTCGCGAATTGCGGCAATAGCGTCGCCGAAGCCTGCCTTGCCATAAAGCACTATGCCGTCGGCGCCCACAATGGCTTCAGGGTCCGAAGAGGGAAAAACGTCTGCGCCCGCGTCGATCAGGGCACTTTCAATAAGGCTTAAGTCTTCTAGACCATAGTCAACAATGGCAATAAGCGGCATAGCAGTCTCCTTTAATGCGCTTCGATTTCGACGGTTTCAACTTGGAGGCTTTGCATGATATCACGCAAAGCGCCTGCACGGCGGATGGCAGCGCGCAATTCAGTGATACGGCCGTTGGCGCGCCATTGTGCTTCTTCGAGTTCGGGGAAAGGAACGCCGCTGCGCTTGAAGTTCGAAGCAATCATAGCGTCGGTTATTTCTATGTCAATGTGGCGGCCCCAAGCTTCAAGGGCTAGGTTGCGTCGCACCATTTCTTCAGCCTGCTGCGACAGTTCTTCCTTGAACTGGTCGGGGTCGATGCGCTGCTGAATGAGGTATTTTTCAAAGGGCATGTTCTGCGCGTTAGCCTTGGCATATATTTCCTGAAGCTGGATTTCTTCTTGCATGTCTACCATGATTTCAGGGACTTCGCCCATCAGGCGTTCCTGGAGCGCATGGAGGGCTTCGTTTTCGCGCATCTTTTGCAGAATAGGCGACATGCCCGCATTTGTTCCCATGGAAGGAAGATATACCTTTATGGGTTCATAGCTGTTCAGTTCATACTGGGGGCTGCACACCACTTCAGCGGTAAAGGTAAAGGCTTCGCCTTCCGCTGGCTTAGTGGGGCAGGCGTATTCGGGGTCGCCTATCTTGACCAAGTCTTCCGCAACGAGCGCCTGGGCAAAACCTTTGTCGCAGAGTGCAATGCCGGCGGTGGCGGCCACGGCGTCTGTCCCAAAGGCGGCGTCGATTATTTCGCGCGGCGCTTCGCCAGGGGCGTAGTATTCACCTTCCGCTTCTTTGGCAAAAGGAAATTTGAAAGCAAAGTCGGCATAGGCGTGTGCGAGTTCGGCTTCGACTTCTGCCGCGTCCATTTCAATCGAAAAACGGTGCGAAAAAGCGTCAAGGGCTTCAACAGAGTATTTCATGGGCGTGTCCTAGCTTGCGGTTGCAAACTGTTCGCGGTATTCGCGGGGCGTGCAGCCATAGACGCGACCGAATTGACGGTCGAAATAGCTTTGCTGGCTAAAACCACAGGCGGAAGAAATGCGCGACACGCTTTCGTTGGTGTTTTTCAGCAGGCGGCTTGCCACTTCCAAACGATAGAGATTCAAGAAGTCGATGGGGCTTTTTTGTAGGTAGTGCTTAAAGACCTTCGAACACTTTGAACGGCTTACGTTGCCGGCAGCTGCGATGTCGTCGAGCGTAATCTTTTCGCTGAAATGATCGTAGATGTATTGGCTCATGCGGCGCTGGGTGCTGGCGTCGTGGTCGGTGCGATGCATTTCTGCGTTTTCGTCGGTATAAGCCAGATAGATGCGCGTGAAGGCCAAGTGCAAAAGTCCAATAACCATAAGTTCATACGCGGGTGGCTTATTGCGTTCGAGTTCGCCGATTTCGTCGACCAAGCGGCACAGTTCAGCTGCAGAACCCGTGGAAGCCAGCAGATGGAAATGCGAAAAGTCCTTGTTTTCGACAATGGGCTTAACATACTGGGCAAACACGGTGTCGTTGCGCGTCATAAGCGCGGGGTCCAAGATAACAATGTTGGCGCGGTAGTCGCCATGGACGCCCGAGTCAGCCACGTGCATCTGCCCACTGTTGATAAAGCAGAAGTCGCCCGGCTGCAGGTCGAGTTCAACGTCGTTGATGAAGCAGCGCATGCCGCCCGCCAACACATGGATAAGTTCCACGCCGTCGTGCCAGTGCATGAGGGCGTCGTGGCGCACCTGGGTGCTTTCGCCTTCTTCTTTGATGTAGAGGGGAATGCCAGCTTGTTCAAACTGGACGCTTTCGGCCGCTTCAGCCAAAACGACGGGGTCAATGGTGCTGGTTAATGTGGGAGCCATAACAACCTCTTACTCTATTTGGACATGATAATAATAGTCATACTTGTATCAACACCCTTATTTTAGCGCTTTTTGGACAAAATTGTGCAAAAACAAACATCTTCGTTACAAGTGGTGTGCAGCGAATTGTTCGGCTGAAATATCGTGCATACTTGCCTTTTGGAAACGCGTTAGAACGCCATGGCAGCCAGCTTGCCCATAACGTGGTAGAGTGGTGCCTGGATAAAGGAGTTTTGCATGCCCATAGTTGCACGCCTTACGAGGCTGCTCCCCATATTTTTTGGCATTGCCCTGGCGGCCTTTGCTTTGTACGCCGTGGTGAGCGTGCGCTATACGCCGGTCAAGGCCAAGGAAGTCCTTATTAAAATCTTTACCATTGCGTTTGGTGTGACTACGCTGTTTTTCATTCTGGCAACTATTTATGCGGCCATCGACGGTGGGGCAGAAGCGGCGGAACTCATGGCAACCTTCCTGCTGCCCTTTGCGGTAGGGCTGGCTATTACGCTTGTCTGCCGTGCAGTCTTTTTGCACAACCACCCCGCGTATAAGCTCAAGCCCGTACGCGCTGAAACTATCAAAGACCCGCTCTGGAAGCGCATCCTCAATTGGATTCTGCTTCGGTATTAGGTACAATCGCCTGCCTCGCTCAGCGACAAAATCGCGCTTAACGGCGAGTTAAGCGCGCAATTGAAAAGCTCCGAATGGAGCGACTATAGTTTCACCAAATCCATGAGTTGGCTACTCGCTTAATTAAACTAGTCGCTTTTCTTAACAGCGCGCTTCCTTTCGCCTACGCTCATATAGTCGCTGAGGGAGGCAGGCGATTGTGCTATGCCTGAGTAAGGGGATTCATGTCGGGGTGGGCAGCTTCGAGTTCTTGCTCTTTCTTGCGAATGGCTTCGTTAAAACCCTTGAGCGGCTCAAAGGGTATGAAGATCTTGGCACGTTGCTCAAGAGGCATGCGCCCTTTAGGCGGCACGGGCGGCCAGTTGCCGCCACGCGTGTAGGGCAGGAAGGGGTCGGCCGAAGCGTGAGCCTGCGTTGAGTCCTGCGCTTCGAGCTGCGTGGCGCCTTGCGTTATGCCCTGTGCAGCGCCCAACGCTTCGTGGCGTGGCTTATTCTCCACTTTTGTGCCCCCCAATCTGGCGGTTGCGTTCCATTTGCGTGGCTTCGGGAAGCAAGTCGATGCCGCGCACGACGGCATTCTTTCCAAAGCGTTTTTTCACGCTGAGCACGGCACCTTCCCGCGCTGCTTCGGCTTCAAGTTCGGCTTGCTCCATGCCGGTTGGCACCTCGAAAAGGCTTAACTGACCTGCGCCTTCTTTCATAACATTGTTGCCAACAATATAGACATGGCGCACCTTAGAGTCTTTGTCTACACAGCGGTCGAACACTTCAAGCGCGGCGGTAACCAGGGCGACTTTGGAATTGGTGGGCGCGCCGCAGTGGCCAGTACCGTGGGCATGGTGGGGCACGTAGCCATGTTCGTCCTTTTCGTAATTAATGCTTATGGTGACGCTTTCGCAAAGGAGCTTTCTGTCGAGCAATTCAAAATGCAAGGCGTCTGCCATTTCGCTTACGATGACGCGCGCTTCCGCAAAACTATAGCCACGGGAAAGCACCTGCCCGATGGTGACCGAATGGGTGGTCGACTCATAGTTTTTTATATGGTGCATTTCCACGGGCTCTATGCCCCAGGCGTGGTCGATAAGAATTTCGGCGTCGATGCCAAATTCCGCATAGAGCTTTTCGGGGTAGGGGTACAGGGCCAGCTGGGCAAGCGTTTCGATGCCTAGCCTTGCCAGACGTGCCTGCGTGCGCTTGCCTATGCGCCAAAAGTCGCTTAAGGGCTTATGATTCCATAGCGTTTCCTTAAAGCTTTCTTCGTTGAGTTCGCCAAAGAAATCTGCCGAATGCTTGGCGCTAATATCGAGGGCCACCTTCGCCAAAAACATATTCGTGCCCACGCCGCAGCTGAAAGGAATGCCCGTTGTTTTAAGCACGTCGGCACGAATACGTTCGCCCAGTTCACGCGCGGTGCACTGGTAGAGGGGCAGGTAGCTCGTAACGTCCATGAACACTTCGTCGATGGAATAGACGTGAATGTCTTCCTTGGCCACGTACCTTAAATAGATGGCGTAAATTTCAGCCGAATAGTCTATGTAGCGTTGCATGCGCGGTGGCGCCATAAAGTAGTTAAGGTTCTTGGGAATTTCAAACACGCGGCAGCGGTTGCGTACCCCCTTGGCCTTTAAGCTGGGGGAAACCGCCAAGCAGATAGTTTTTTCCGTGCGTTCAGGGTCGGCCACCACAAGGTCGGTTGTCATGGGGTCGAAGCCACGTTCGACGCACTCCACCGAAGCGTAAAACGATTTCAAGTCTATGCACAGATAGTATTTTTCCATGTTTGTATTATAGCGTACAAATGTTTGTATATTACGAAAACTTTTAGAACTAAAGCATGGTAGTATTAGCAGGATACAAAAACATGCAGGAAGGCGAATGAAATGGATAGGGTACAGACCGAAAGCATCGTTGCGGGCATTGCAGAAAACTACCAGGCGCGCGAACTTTGTTTTGACTGCATAGACAGGCATTTCCCCAGCAGGGGGGCAGTAATCGGCCTTATTAAGGACTTGCGGGCGCTCATGTTCCCGCGTTATTTCAGCGAAGCCCTGGTTGCGGCCACCAAGCCTGAATACTTTATTGGCCAGTTGGTTACAGAAATTGAAGACAGTCTGCGCAAGCAGGTGAAAGAAGCGCTCTTGTTCCGCGATCCTCTTTTGACCGACGCGGAACTAGGTCAGCAGGTTGAACATATCGTCGTCAGCTTTTTGACCAAACTTCCCGAAATCCAGCGCGTGCTTTTAACCGACGTGCAGGCAGCTTTCGACGGCGATCCAGCCGCACAAAGCAAGGAAGAAATTATATTCAGCTACCCGGGCTTCTTTGCCATTTTTGTTTATCGCCTGGCGCATGAACTGTACCTGCTGGACGTGCCACTTATTCCGCGCATTATGAGTGAATATGCCCACGTACATTCAGGCGTCGACATTAACCCTGGCGCCACTATCGACGAATACTTCTTCATCGACCATGCCACGGGTGTGGTTATTGGTGAAACCACCATTATTGGCAAGCACGTCAAGATTTACCAGGGCGTGACCTTGGGTGCTTTGTCTACGCGTGCGGGTCAGGGCTTGCGCGGTGTGAAGCGTCATCCCACCATTGAAGACAATGTCACTATCTATTCCAATGCCAGTGTCCTTGGCGGTGAAACGGTTGTGGGCGAAGGCAGTGTTATTGCGGGTTCTGTGTTTGTTACTTCTTCAGTGCCCAAGAACGCACGCGTGAGTTTGGCCAACCAAGAAGTGGTGGTGCGCGTGGTGGATACCCCGCGCGACCCAGAAGGGTTTGAAACGCTGGACAATTAGGCATGTCGCCTGCGGCAGGGCTGTCGTGCGGCTATGATGTAAGGTAAGTGCGAGTAAAAAAAGATAATGCTCGAAAGATAAGGAGAAAGTTATGAGCATCATTATTGACGTGTTTGGCAGGGAAGTATTGGATTCTCGTGGCAACCCTACGGTAGAAGTTGAAGTGGTCCTCGACGACGGTTCGCTTGGTCGCGCCATGGTGCCCAGTGGTGCTTCGACGGGTGCCTTTGAAGCGGTTGAACTGCGCGACGGCGACAAGAAGCGTTACCTGGGCAAGGGTGTGCTCACTGCGGTTAATCACGTGAATAATGAAATTGCCGACGCCCTGGTTGGCATGGACGCCTGCGACCAGCGTGCGCTTGACAAGGAAATGATTCGCCTGGACAAAACCAAGAACAAGGGCAAGTTTGGTGCCAATGCTATTTTGGGCGCAAGCCTGGCAGCGGCTCATGCGGCAGCCCAGTCGAGCGAACTGCAGCTTTACAAATATATTGGTGGCGTTAATGCCTACACCCTGCCGGTGCCCATGATGAACATTCTTAATGGCGGTGTGCATGCCGACAACAACGTGGACTTCCAGGAATTCATGATTATGCCCGTGGGTGCCAAGAGCTTCGCGGAAGCCCTGCGTTGGTGTGCGGAAATCTATCACACCTTAAAGAAGGTGCTCCACGACGCTGGTCTGGGTGGTGGCGTCGGTGACGAAGGCGGCTTTGCGCCCAACTTCAAGACCAACGAAGAACCCCTGGAATACATTATGAAGGCCTGCAAGAAGGCAGGTTATAAGCCTGGTAAAGAAATTATGTTTGCCATGGACCCTGCTTCCACCGAATTCTATAACGCGAAAAAGAAGCGCTACGTCTTGGCTGGTGAAGGCCGCGAATTGACGAGTGAAGAAATGGTGGACTATTGGGAAGCCTTGGTTAAGAAGTATCCCATCATTTCTATTGAAGACGGTATGGCCGAAGAAGACTGGGCAGGTTGGAAGGCCTTAACCGAACGCATTGGCAGCAAGGTCCAGCTGGTGGGCGACGACCTGTTCGTAACCAATTCGCAGCGTCTGGCCCGCGGCATTAAGGAAGGTTGTGCTAACGCTATTCTTATTAAGGTAAATCAGATTGGCAGCCTCACCGAAACCTTGGAAGCTATTCAGATGGCCAAGGAAGCTGGCTATGCTTGCGTCATGAGCCACCGTTCTGGTGAAACTGAAGACACGACCATTGCTGACTTGGCGGTGGCATGCAACACTGGCCAAATTAAGACGGGCGCGCCCTGCCGCAGCGATCGCGTGGCAAAGTATAACCAGCTGCTTCGCATTGAAGAAGACCTTGACGAGCAGGCTTACTATCCTGGTTTGGCTGCTTTCTACAATATTAAGAAGTAGGGAGTTGGATTATTCCGCTGTTCTGTCGAACAGCGGAATATTCGCCGCTGCGTTCAAATAGCGCTTTACTCTAGCCCCTTCTTTTGCCCCTTGTGTACCAAAGTACATGTCGGCGCAAAGGGCGGGGCTATAGTTTTGCGCTATTTGCTCTCGCCGACTTTTTGACCATCTATGCCATCTCCATATTTCCTCCCATTTTCTCCCACTCATAAGAATGTGATGTATACCACAATATATTGTGGTTAGTAAAAAGTCTACACAGTATGTAGGCTTTTTATTTTCCCAGGTAGCTATGAATAAGAAGAAAGGGGAATAAAGGGGAAGAAAAATGACATAAAGTGTTGCGAAGTGGGATGAAATGTTTTAGAATGTGTCCCACAAGCTTTACGAGACTTGGAAAGGTATATGGAACAGACGCGTAAAAGAGTCGACTTAAACGGAGACTTCCGCTTTAAGGTGGACGCCAAAGGGCGTGTGTCCTTGCCTTCCAAATTCCGTAAAGTCTTGCAAGGAGATCTGGTAGTAACCCCAGACGTCGAAGGCAAGCACCTTATGGTGTTTCGCCAGGAAGACTTCAACGATTGGGTCGACGAACTGTTTGTCGACCGTTTCGGCGAATACAAGCCTTCCAGTAAGACGCATCAAAATCTTCGTCGCGCGTTGAAAGGTCGTTCCGACGATGTCGAAATCGACAAGGCTGGACGCATTTTGCTTCCTGCCGACCAGCGCGAATTGGTAAAGATCAGCCGTGATGTGGCCATTATTGGTAACACGGGTTACATCGAGATCTGGGACGCAGATAGTTACGATGCTCGCAATGACCAGGTGGATATCACCGTTTTGCTCAGCAAGTAACTAGCGCGTATGAGAACCGTGACAAACGAATATCGGCATACTC
>CAJOJB010000021.1:0-13151 GCA_905234635.1 uncultured Eggerthellaceae bacterium
TCCACCGTAATAGTGCCGCCCATAAGGTCGATTATTTGTTTCGAAATAGCCAGACCAAGGCCGGTGCCTTCCACGCTGCGGTTACGCTCGACGTCGACACGCTTGAAGCTGTCGAACAAATATGGGATGACTTCCTTGCGAATACCGATGCCCGTGTCGTCCACGTCCACGCGCAACATAAATTCGTTAGTTCCCCGCTTTTCGCCATCGATAGAAAGGCTTACGGTTCCTTCCTCGGTGTACTTGATGGCGTTGTTCAATACGTTAACAATAACCTGCTTCAGGCGCATTTCGTCGCCGTAAAGCATGCTGGGAATGTTTTCGCCCACGTTTACTTCGAAGCGCAGGCCCTTGTCGCGCGCTCGCGACCAAAACAGATTCACCACGTCGGAAAGCATGCGCGATGTTTCATACTGCGATTCCACCAAAGTCATGCGGCCCGATTCGATACTGGAAAGATCCAGAATGTCGTTGATAAGCGCCAGGAGCATACGACCTGCATTTTGTATATTCACGGCATTGTCGGCGACTTCTTCGGAAATTTGTTGGTCGCGCAAAGTCATTTCATTCAAGCCGATAATGGTATTGAGCGGTGTACGAATTTCATGGCTCATGGAACTAAAGAAACGCGACTGGGCATTTGAAAGCGTTTCGATTTCTTCCTTTTGTTCACGCGCCAAGCGGGTTTCACTTTCATGGATAATCTGATGATAGCGAATAAGCAAGGCAATAAGAAACGACATGGCCACGATGGATATCGTGATATGCAGGAAGCGGAATGAAGGCGTAAGGTCAGCCTGGAACAGGTCGGGGTTTGCATACGAAATATATGAAGCAGCAACGAAAATAATCAAGGCGAGCGTAACCAAAATGAAGAAGGTACGTCCTTTAAACACCATGGCAACGTAGACAATGGCAAGAACGAACCAAATGGGCACCCCGCTAAAAATGCCCCCACCCACCAAAATACCTATGGGAAAGGTAATGTAGATGGCCAGGGTAAGCATAACAATGTTACCCCAGTAATAACGCCCCGTGCGGAATGCATACACAATGGCAGCAGAGCACAAAACAAGCGAAACGCTCGAAGCAATGGTGAGCCAAATACTTGGCACCGCCACGAGGGACACGATCAAGGCAGCGGTGAGACCCAGCGTAACAGCAATAGCACCAAAGATGAACATCTGGTGCTCGAGCGTGCGACCAGGTTTAAAGAATATGCTTATAAAGCGTTCCTTCACTTAGCGCCACCAATCGATTCAAGTTCTTCAATGGCGCCAACAAAGTCGAAGGAATTTACCTTGGTCAGAACGGGCTCGAGCAATTCGGGGAGTGCCTTGCCCTTGTAAGAGCGGTTGGCTCTTTTTTCGATGTATTCTTCGATAGCGGTAGGTTCATAGGTGTCCAGAAGGTCGCGCAAATCGACAATGATTTTGCGCCATTCAGTAATATCGAGCGATTCCAGACGTTCGGGTTTGACCGGTTCCGTTTCGAGCGATGCAGCTTCAGGGGCTGCCGCTGGGGCGCCTTCGACCACACTTCCTTTTCCTGCTGCGCCCGTTGCGATGTCCTGCATTTCGGCAGGCGGGAAGATACGCGGATTGGCCTTAAGCACGCCCAAAATGCGCTGATATTCAGTCATCATTTGATCGTGAACACGACGCACGGTTGCCACTTCTCCATTCTTGGCCGCCATTTCTTCGGTATAGGCCAATTCAGAAAGTTCCATGGCACCAATGGTCTTGGAAGTGCTCTTCAAGGAATGCGCCAAGATGGCGTAGTTCTTCCAGTCGGACGCGTCATAGTAAGCCTGAAGATCTTTCAAGGTCTTTTCCGATGTTTCGCTGTATACGCGAGCCAGGTCGACAAAGTCGTCAACGTTGCCACCGCAATAGGTAAGCGCGGTGTCCATGTCTATGCCTTCCATGGCATCGAAGGGGTCGGTATTGGGTGTATCGGGCATGCCCGCAACCGCAGAAGTTAGCCTGCTCGATGACGTACTCGCCGCCGATTTGACCACCGTACCACCTTCGACAGTGTCGCTAAAGATTTTCTTGCTATCGGGGATGAAGTCTTCGAGCACCTGATTCAAGATGGAATTATCGATGGGCTTTGCCACAAATTCATCAAAGCCTTCTTCCAGGAACATTTCGCGCGAACCTGCAATGGCATTAGCCGTAAGGGCAATAATGGGAACCTTCGTGTAGTATTCGCCAGGCTTGTTACGAATCTTGCGGAAGCATTCAATGCCGTCCATGCCAGGCATCATGTGATCCATGAACACAAAGTCGTAGTCCCGTGATTCAATTTGGGCAAGGGCTTCTTCGCCGCTGTTTGCCGCCGTAATTTTAATGCGGTACTTGCGCAGCAAGCCTTCAACAACCTTCAAGTTCATAAGATTGTCGTCGACCACCAGCACCTTAGCTGTAGGTGCTTCGAAGTGACGAATCTGCTGGTACTTACGCGGGTTGGCCAAAATGTCGCCGCCGTTAAACAGTTCGGCAAGCGTCATGGCATTATAAGGTGTGTACAGGGCATGCATGCGGTTGGTGGGCGCTTCGTGCATGCGGTCCAGAATTAGAACAGTGGACATCTGCGCTGCGGTGGTGTCAAAGAACGTGGGGTCTTCTTCGTATTCTTCGATGCCAATGAATAAGTGGGTGTAGTTGCCCTGGCGCAGGCGGCGCTTTAATTCTGCGAGCGACGTAACGCGCTGCACAGAAATTTCTAAATGGTCGGCAATATGAGTAATGTGCGAAATGTAACTGTCGCGCATATTTGATTCAGCTTCTTCGGTGTTGTAATACCAAACAGCGCGTACACGTTCTGGGTGAGTAACCGCAATGCAAGGACGGTCATCGCGCACTTCTTGCGGAATAGAGAAGGTGAATTCGCTCCCCTTCCCTTCCACGCTGTGCACGGTAAGGAAGCCGCCCATCTTCTTGATAAGGGCATTGGAAATGGTAAGACCCAAGCCCATGCCTTCCACATTACGGTTGCGTTCTGGGTCGACCTGATAGAAGTCTTGGAAAATCTTTTCCATGGCTTCGCGGCTCATGCCAATGCCCGTGTCCTTGATAGAAACAATTAAGTTAATACCATATTCTTCAGGGCGGAAGCCAACGGTTACCACCACGCCGCCTTCGTTAGTGAACTTGATGGCATTGCCAATAAGGTTGTTCATAATGCGGCGCAGCTGCTGTTCGTCGCCAAAGAGCAGGCAAGGAATACGCGGGTCGCAGTCGAAGATGAGCTTGAGGTTCTTGTCGCGGTTTTGGAACACTGTCATGTTCATGACGTCATTGATGGTGCTGGTGATGTTGTATGCGCGCGGGCTGAGGGTGTGTGTTCCCGCTTCAAGCGCAGCGTAGTCCAAGATGTCGGTTACGATGGTTTGCAGTTCGATGCCTGTCATCTGAATGTCGAGCGCCTGGCTGTGTGCCGACTCGGGCAGGTCTTCGGCAAGCAGAATTTCACTCATGCCCGAAACCGTGTTAATGGGCGTGCGCAATTCGTGACTTGTATTGGCAACAAAGTCGTCCTTAATCTTCTGCACCCTGTTAATTTGATCGTTGAGCGACGTTACTTCGTTTTCCATGTCTTGCACACGCCGAATGGCATACACGCACAGCACGTCAACGATGATAAGCGACAGGAACTGCAACATCATGCGGTCGAGTTCCACGCCGCCGTCGGGAATAACCATACTTTGCTTAACAAAAACGTGGTAGATCAGCAGCAGGACCTGCGTGCCAATAACAATGTCGATAATGGGCCGCAGTTGATACAGATGGAACAGCACGGCAAACACGCACAGAGTGGGAATAATGACCATAAAGTCCTGGCTATACACACCGTAGAACAAGATGTTGAAGCTAGCTGCAAAGGTAAGGATAATGGCGCGGTTCATATGGTCCATAAAGTCCGAAATATAGGACCACCATACAAAGGCAAGCTCGACAGCAATAATGGGAATAACAATCGCTGACCAGCTGTTTTTCATGGCTACATAGGCCAGGAACACCGAAAAAAAGGTGAAAGAAATGGTGATTAGGGACTCACGTTTGCGTTCACGTATGAGCCCCGATTCCGTTAATGCCATTAGAAGCGCCTTTCTATAACGAATGAGCGTTGGACCTAGGCTTGGCTATTCTTCTTCGCCAAGGTATTCCTTAAGCTGTGGTTCCAATTCAAGGAAAATGTCGGTAAGCACTGGATCAAACTGCAGACCGCGCGCGTCTTCCACAATGTCAAGACAAGCGCGCATAGGGCGGATGCCCGCCTTGTAAACGCGGTCTTCGTAGAGCGCATCAAAGACGTCGGCCAAAGACATAATACGTGCGCACAGCGGAATTCTTTCGCCCGCCAAACCATCGGGATAACCTGTGCCATCCCAGCGTTCATGGTGGTACAGGGCAATGTCGCGCGCCACCTGCAAGTAGTCGGGTTCTTCAACGTCGCCCAAAAGATCGTCGACGATGTCTGCACCATAGCGCGTATGGTTCTGAATGATTTTGAACTCTTCGTCGGTGAGTGGACCAGGCTTATTTAGAATGGTGTCTGAAATTTTAATCTTACCCACGTCGTGCAGGGGTGCTGCGCGAATGGTGTCATAGATGTATTCGTCGGTAAGCACGTCGCTGAACAGCTTGCGTTCTTTCAGCGCATTGCAAAGCATTTCAACGTAGACCTGCGTGTTCTTCACATGACGACCCGTGTTGTTGTCGCGCAATTCGATTAAGTTTGCCATCCCCAAAATGATGGAGTTTTGCATGCGTGCAATGCGTTCGGTACGGTTCAAGATAACTTCCGACTGGTTTGCCACCATGGATTCCAGTTGACGACGATAGCCAAACAATTCCATGACGCGGCGCACGCGGTTAAGCAACACGACGGGCACAAAGGGCTTGCCCACGTAGTCGATGGCGCCAGCTTCCAGGCAGCGCGCTTCACTTTGAGGGTCCTGGTTCGCGGTTAAAAAGATAATGGGAATGCCGGCCCAATCTTTATTGGCTTTGATTTGCTCGAGTACTTCAAAGCCGTTTAGATCGGGCATATTGATGTCGAGCAGGATAAGGTCGGGGGTGTTGTTAGCCAAATATTTGAATACCATCGAGCCAGAATTTACGGTGGCCACGCGGTATTCGGTCTCGAGGATGCCTTTGGCGAGTTTTAGGCTCGTCACATCGTCATCTACTATGAGAATAATGTTCATGTCAACCCTTGCTTGTATGGATTTCCATACGCCTACCGACTTGCCCGACATTTACACAACACGTGATGCTTAAGTTTACCACCTACCTGGTGTTTTAGGTGTCACGATTTGTTTTTAGAATCGTCTTTTTTCAGCAACTTTCGTACAATAGATTACACGCACAAACTAGCGAAGCATGTCGTCGATATACGAGTTAATAGTTGCCGTATATTCATTAATTTCTTCTTCAGATAAGGGGTCGTTAGGCCCTGCTTGGCTAGGGACAGTGCCTGAGTGGTCGTGGACAAGCTGGCCGTTTTTCACAAAGAAGCAATGGGGCACATAGAGGTGCTTTCGGCCATCGTCATCTTCAGGAATGGCATCCCCAAAACGCTCGACCAGAAGGTCGTAATCGCCGATATCCATGTTCGACTTCCAGGACGGATTGGCACGCGTGTCGATATAAGCGATTTCAATGCCGCGACTAAGGGCAACATCATTAAGCATGTTCAACATAGCGTTGCACCACGGGCACTTATTGAAGCCGGTATACACCACAAAAGTCGAGCCTTTGTCCATTTCTGCTGCTACTTCGGCAACGGTCATATTCCTGAATTGATATTCCTTGTCGTAGCCTGCCGCGCACGCATAGTTGCTCATGTCGGCTTTGGGATAAGCGTCTAGCGACGTGTAACTTGCGATACTGGGCGCGGCGCTCACGCAACCCACCAAAAGGCCGCCTACGAGCGCCAGAGCGCAAACACATGTCGTAAGATTTTTTTTCATTCAGCCCTTATTCTTTCGGAAGAAGCAGCTGGGCAATCTGGACAGCATTAAGGGCAGCACCCTTGCGAATTTGGTCCATAACCAGCCAGAACGACAGCGCATTGGGGTTACTGCTGTCTTCGCGCAAACGGCCTACATAGACGTAGTCCTTGCCCGTAAGCATGGCAGGCATGGGGTACACATTTTGTTCAGGATCGTCCATGACTTCAACGCTTGGCGCAAAGGCCAGTGCCATACTCGCCTGGTTAACGCCCACGGGGCTTTCAAATTCCACGTTCACGGATTCGCCGTGGCAGCGAATGGAGGGAACGCGAATGCAGGTGGCATTTACGCCCAGGTTGGGAGCATGCATAATCTTCTGCGTTTCAGCCACCATCTTCCACTCTTCTTTTGTGGAGCCATCTTCCATCATGACGTCGATACGCGGAATACAATTGAAAGCCAGAGGGTGGGCAAACTTTTCTGCCACCATTTCTTCGTCGGCCAGGTAGGCACGCGTCTGTTCGAGCAGCTCGATCATGGCAGGGTAACCCGCACCACTAGCCGCCTGATAGGTAGAAACCACTACGCGCTTGATGGGCGAAATCTTGGCGAGCGGGGCCAGGGCCACCACCATTTCAATAGTAGAACAATTGGGGTTGGCGATTACGCCCTTGTGCCATTCCACGTCTTCGGGGTTAACTTCGGGCACCACCAGCGGTACGTCGTCGTCCATGCGGAAGGCCGAAGAATTATCGATCATAACTGCACCAGCATCCACGACCGCCTGACGCAGTTCCTTCGAAACATCGGAACCGGCAGAAAACAGGGCGATGTCTACACCCTGGAAACTTTCGGGAGTCATTTCTTCAATAGTGATGGGGCCCGCCGGAACCTGGCCGCAGCCTTCAAATTCAACCTGCTTGCCAGCAGAACGCGCACTTGCCAGTGCCCTTACCTGCGAAGCGGGAAAATCAACGTCGTGCAGGACTTTTAAAAATTCCTGCCCTACCGCACCGGTGGCGCCACATACTGCAACAACGGGGTTAGCTTTCATGGTCGAACCTTCTCTCATATAACTTGGCATACGCCTTATGTCCTGTTGGCTATATCAACTGTCCTGTTGGCTATATTAGCAGAAGCGGCACCCGATTGGGCGCCGCTTAACCACTTTGCAATGTTGGGCAGGTAGTCGAAGGGTTAGCGGCCTTTGTTTTTCTTGGCTTCCAGTTCTTCGGCGGAAAGCATGGTTTCTTCGAAGACCTTGTCGGAATCCAAACCGAAGGCGGTATGTAGGGCGCGCACGGCCAGTTCTACCTGGTCGGCAGCCACCACGACCGAAAGGCGGATAGGACTCGTTGAAATAAGCAGGATGTTTACGTTAGCGTCGGCCAGCGCGGTAAAGGCCTTGGCCGAAACACCGGGGCTGCTCTTCATGCCCGTGCCTACCACAGAAACCTTGGCGATATTCGTATCTACCACGTAGTTGCGCGCACCAATAGCATCGATAACAGCCTTGGTAGCTTCCTTGGCATTTTCGAGGTCTGCTTCAGGGCAGGTAAAGGTAATGTCGGTACGACCGTCTTCAGAAATGTTCTGAATGATCATGTCGACGTTCACGGAATTGTTGGCCAGGGCACTAAAGACACGCGCAGCAATACCCGTTGAGTCGGGCACGTCGCGAATGGTAATTTTCACTTCGCTGGTGTCGTGAGCAATGCCTGAAATAACCGCATTCTCCATGGAAGAATCGGCCTCCTTTACATACGTGCCTTCACTGTCTGAAAAGGCCGAACGGGAATGAATAACCACTTTGTACTTGCGTGCAAATTCGACAGCGCGACTTTGTAACACGCCGCTGCCTGCGCTCGAAAGTTCCAGCATGTCTTCGTAGCTGATAGCGTCCAACTTGCGGGCGCGAGGGGCAACACGCGGATCGGCCGTATAGACGCCGTCCACGTCGGAATAGATTTCGCAGACGTCGGCACCAATACCAGCCGTCGTGTCAGAACCCCCGCGGCCCAACGTGGTAATGTCGCCATTTTTGTCTATACCCTGGAAGCCCGCGACCACAGGAATGCAACCAGCGTCGAGAGCCTGCTTGATGCGGTCGGCATGGACCAGTTCGATTTTCGCCTTGGAATGTTCGTCGGACGTTTGAATACCTGCCTGTCGCCCCGAAAAGCTCATGGACCTATGACCCAGTACTTCAATAGCCATGGCAAGCAACGTCATGGAAACCTGTTCGCCCGTAGAAAGCAAGCGGTCCATTTCGCGCTTGGGTGGATTTTTAGAAATGGCGCGCGCAAGGCCCACCAGTTCGTCGGTGGTTTTGCCCATAGCAGAAACTACGGCAACCACCTGGTTACCCGCTTCCTTCATGGCTACCAAGCGCTTTGCAACCATTTGTATGCGCTCGGGAGACGCTACCGACGTCCCACCAAATTTTGCAACTATCAAAGCCACGGTATTCTCAGCACTCCTTTTTACGTATATCCATCATACCGCACCTCCCGCAAGCGCGTGCTTGTCTCGGTAAAAAACAAGGTCCGTCGATAAACGGACCTTGTTTCATTACGTGTGTTTGCTGTGCGCTCACACAAAAGCGAGCACAGGCTTACCGCGCATGACGGCCGCCACGCGATACCGCATGTTTGCCAACAACACTGCTGGCCTTCTGCAAGCGGCGCGACCACACAAGCACGGCCAGCGCAGAAAGCATGGCGAATACCATAGGCACGATGGGTGTACTGTCGCCGGTATTCGCGCCCTTTCCAGCTTTCGTACCTGATGAATCACTTGTTGGCGTGTTCGAGCAGTCTTTGCACGGCACTAACTTATTGGTAATCGTGGTGCCGCTTATAGTCGCCACATAGCCGTCAACAGGCTGCTCTGCGACGGTGTAAACAACCGCCTGACCGCCGGAGTTCTTCGGCAGGTCGGTAAAGGTGGTCTTCCAGCCTTCTTCGGCCGTAAGCACCTTGGTGGCTACCACGCTGCCACCTGCAAGCAGGTTGACCGTGATATTGGACGGACGCTTACCGTCTTTGTCATTGTCGTCGTCCCATACCTTCGTAACGGTAACTTCGGTCGTTTCCACCACGTGCGTGTTCTTCACGGTGAAGCCACTTTTCACGTCGCCGGTAACTTCGGAGGTGTAGCCCTCAATTTCGTCTTCCACTACAGTGTACTCAATCGGAGTGCCGTCGGCGTTCACGGGCAGGTCGCTCCAAACGGCAAACCAGCCATTTCCCAAGCTCACGGACGCACGGTTGACCTCTTCGCCGTTAGCAAACAGGCGCACGATTCCGTTATCTGGGCGGATTCCATCGCGGTCGCGGTCGTCATCCCAAAGCTTAATCACCGTGGTAAAGGTCTTGCCTGGCGTGTAGGTATTCACCAGGTCATAGCCCTTGATGGTAAGGCTGTAATTGTCCACGGGCGTTTCGGAGACATTGTAGCGAATCGGCACACCATTGTCGTAGAAGGGCAGCTTGTCGAAGGAGTATGCCCACCTGTCGGTGTTGCCCTCGACCGCATCCTCTGCGCTGATGTCCTTGCTTTGCACAAGTTTGCCATTGGCATAGAGGTTAATGGTTACCTTTTCGGGACGCTGGCCATCCTGATTGCTTGCGTCATCCCAAATCTTATAGCCTGCAATCTCGGTGGTGGCGGGCGTATGGTAGTTGGTCAGGATCGCGTCGTAACCGTTCAGAAGGTCGAGATTCATGGCCGAGTACTGGTCGGCCTTGTACTCCTTGGACCACGCGAGGTCCAGATCCTCGGAAACCGTGTATTTAATCAGCTTGCCCTGGTTATAGACGGGGAGGTTCTCCCAGGTGTAGGTCCAGCCGTTGGCAGCAGACAGGCCCACATCGGCATCCAGGTCGGGATCGGCGTCGCTGGTGAGCGTCACAAGCAGGGAGTCGGGACGGACGCCGTCCTGGTCGTTGGCGTCAACCCATTCCTTGATAACGCTCAGGCTGCCGGTCGCGGGCTCATGGGTGTTCGTAATGGTAAAGCCATCTTCCACAGAGCCTTCTACTGTTGACGTATAGTTGCCGTTCGGATCTTCGCGGGTCTCTGTGCCCTTTACCCAAGACTCAACAATCTCGTATTTGATTTCCTCGCCGTTTTCGTACTTGTACTGGCTTTCAGCTTTAATAACAGTTGACCAGCCGTTTTCTTCGTTCAGAGCACGCTGGCGCACTGCCTCGCCGTTGGCGTAAACGCGGGCATAGACCTCGCTCGGGCGTACGCCGTCCTGGTTGTCACTGTCGTCCCAAACCTTGGTGACAGGAATCTCAACCAGTTCAGGCACATGCGTGTTCGTAAAGTACTGCGCTTCGCCAGTCTCATCAGACTCTGGGTCGAAGAGCGGAATCATCCCAATCTCTTCCTGGTCTGCTTCGTATCCTTCAGGCACAACTTCGCTGACGCTGTAAACAATTGGAAAGCCCTTTGCGTACTTCGGCAACTCGATGACGGTACCCCATTTGTTTTCGGAATCATCATTCGAAAGCGGCTTCAGCACAACGGTGTGCGGCGCCAGGTGAATGTGGTTATTCGTATCAATCTCGGCATACATACCCATGACTTCATAGGTCACAGACGCGGGACGAATGCCATCACGATTGTTGTCGTCGTCCCACACCTTACCGAGCCCGAATATGACGGTTACGGGAATGTGCTTGTTCGTGATAGTGAAGTAACCAGAGTCAGCGAAGTTGGAATAGCTCACTTCATAGTCTTCGGGAACTTCTTGCTCTTCCACTGAGTATTCGATATGGAAGCCACTGTCCATCACGGGTACGTCAAAGGTAGCTGCCCATCCATTCGCATCGTTGAGCGTGTAGTTGGCTGCCTCATACACCGTACGTGTCGACAGGCCGTCGTCGACAACACCAGTAAGCTTGATCTTTATTTCATCGGGACGCTTGCCGTCCTGGTTATCTGCGTCGTCCCAAGTCTTTAACACTGTAATGGTCTGCATCTCGGGATTGTGCGTGTTAGTGACCTGGAAGACCTGCTTATTGAAGTCGTCTTCCGTACCCTCTTCTCCATCCTCGCCAGGATCGACATACATCGGGCGAGTTTCGATGTCGGTGGTGTAGTTTTCAACGGCTTGCTCTACCACCTTGTAGACAATCTTCTGTCCATTTTCGTAGACAGGCAGGTCGGCAAAGCTGAGGGTCTCGTCGTCTTCTGCACCTGCGAAGACGCCCTGGTCAATAGCGATGTCATTGGCAAGCAGCGTTACCTTGGCACCATCGGCCGGGCGGACACCATCCTGGTTGGAGTTGTCGGCCCAGTGCTTGGCGACTTCGATGTCTAAAGTCGCGGGCTCGTGAACGTTAAGGAAGGTTACCCAATTGATGCCATGATCGAGCGTAACATCAGCTTCACCTTCGTGCGAAATATCGGTATAGCCTTCCAACTGCTGTTCGTACACGGTGTAGACAATGGGCTCGCCATTCTTGTAGACCGGGAGCTCTTCAGTCACCACGGTCCAACCGTTGCTTGGATTAAGCGCGTACTGCTTGAGGATGGGAGTATCCGTATCGTCGGATATCATGAGCACCTTCAGCGACTCAGGACGGAGGCCGTCGCGGTTATTGTCGTCCTCCCAAATCTTGGTGATGACGAGATTGGCCTTAATAGGCTCATGCGTGTTAGTGATGGTGAAGCCTTCTTCCACAGAACCCGTTACCTCAGACGTGTAGTTGGAGACTGGCACCACGCTGGAGCCGCTCGAAGATTCAACGACGCTGTACTTGATTTCCTTGCCATTCTCGTACTTGTAGAGCTTGGTGCTATTGGTGCTCGCAATGGTGGCGGACCAATTGTTGCCCTCGTTCAAGATGGTCTGGCGGCCAGCATACTCACCGTCGGCATAGACGAAGGCGCGGACCTGCGTGGGACGCAGACCGTCCTGGTCGTCGGCGTCGTCCCAGACCTTGGTGACAGGAATCTCGACCAGCTCGGGAACGTGGCTATTGGTAAAGAACTGCTCTTCGCCGACCTCCATAGTCTCCCAGTCGAGATAGGGCATAAGGATAATCAGGCTCTCATCTGCTGTGTAACCTGCAGGAACTTGCTCTGTCAAGCGATACATAATCGTTTCGCCGTAGGCGTACTTCGGCATCTCGATAATGGTCGACCAGTGGTTCTCAGAATAATCGGTGGAGGTCTTGGTAAGCACAATCTCCCTGGTCAGCTGATGTACCTGCATACCCGCTTCGCCATCGTCCTGCATTTCGAATGCCGAAAGGATATAGGTCACAGAGTCGGGACGGATACCGTCACGGTTGTTGTCGTCATCCCATTCCTTGCCGATGAAGAAGTCCACGATAGCGGGGTCATGCTTGTTGGTGATGGTGATATAGCCCTGGTCGGCAAAGTCGGAGTAGGATACAGAATATCCTTCTGGCACTTCGGCTTCTTCCACGGTGTAGGTAATCGGCTTGCTGCCAGTGCCGTCGTTGTTGTTCTTCCAAACCCCTTCGAAATAATGTGCCCAACCGTTGGCAGCACTGAGTTCGGCAGTGATAGGTTCATCGTTTTCGTCGAGCGCAGGTTCACCGTCTGCCATCAGGTTGACGGTAATGCTTTCCGGACGCTTGCCATCCTGGTCATTAGCGTCATCCCATTCCTTGAGTACCGTAATGGTGCGCTTCTCGGGGTCGTAGGTGTTAGTAATGGTAACGTTGAACTGGTCTTTTACATCGGGATCGGGGTCTATAACGTATTCCGCTTCGTATGTCGGATAATACCCATCAATATCAGCTTCCGCTACCTGGTAGGAAACGAGTTCGCCAGCGTTATACTTGGGCATATCTTCCCACGTCACTGCCCAATCTTCTGCCTCGGTAGTTGAAGCAGTTGCCACTTCTTCACCGTCGGCAAGCAAAGTGAAGTTAATCTCTTCCGGACGCTTGCCATCGCGGTCGTTGTCGTCCTCGTCTGCCCAAACCTTGCTGACATTAACATCGATGGTTTCAGGCTCATGCTTGTTGGTAATAATGAAGCCTTCGTCCAAGTTGCCTTCGACGGAGACAAGCTCGTAGTTGCCATCTGGATCTTCAGTCGTAACTGTTCCCTCTACCCAGGATTCCTCAACGGTGTAGTTGATGAGGACACCCTGCTCACCGGGCTTGTATTTATACTGACTTTCAGCGGTGATGATGGTGGT
>CAJOJB010000021.1:13257-26902 GCA_905234635.1 uncultured Eggerthellaceae bacterium
TTGTTACGGCAATCTCGCGCAGTTCTGGCTTATGGGTGTTGGTAAGGGTGAAGCCATCTGCGGCGTTACCTTCTACCTCCATCTCATAGCCTGCAGGCACACGGTCGCTATTGGCAACCGTACTCTCAACGACAGTGTATTCAATCTCTTCGCCGTCTTCGTACTTGTAGATTGGCGTAGTCTGGCTGCTATTGAAGGTAGTAGTCCAGCTGTTGCTTTCGCTTACCGTCTTCTGCTTGCCGGCATAGGTGCCGTCGGCTTTGAAGAGACGCATATAAAGTGTGGCGGGACGTATGCCGTCCTGGTTGTCCGCGTCGTTCCAGACCTTGGTGACCGAGATGGAATCGATAATTTCTGGCGCGCGGGTGCTCGTGATGGTGAAGCCTGTTGCAGCATCGCCATCGATAACGGTTGAATCATAGTCAGGAACTGGATTCGGGTCGACCTCGATCGTGTAATCAATCGGAGTGGTATTTCCCGAGCCCCTCAGCATGAAGGGTTTCGTCCCATGAGCGTCATACTTCGGCAGGTCTACAAAGCTGCCTTCCCAGTTGTTTTCTTCACTCAGGACAAGGGTTCTCTTCGTATCTTCGCCATTTGCGAAAAGCTTTACGGTCACGCTGTCCGGACGTTTGCCATCGCGGTCGTTGTCGTCAATCCAAACCTTGTTGACATCGATGGTGATGACTTCAGGTGTATGGGTATTGGTAATGGTAAAACCATTTTCGACATCGCCCTCAATGACGGGCTCTTCGTAACCTTCAACCTGTTCTTCTGTTACCGAATAGGAAATTTCGTCAGATGTTCCTGCTTCGTTTCTCGGCATGTCTTTGAAGGTACCCGTCCAGTTATTTTCTTCTGAAAGGGTGAGTGTTCCAGCAAGCTCGCCGTTTCCGCGCAGCGCAATTTCAACGCTGTCTGGACGGATGCCGTCTTGGTCATCCGCGTCATCCCAAACCTTGCTTACCGGGATGTCGATAGTCTCGGGCTGCGGTTCGTACCCATCCTTGGTGTTGGTTACGGTAAAGGTGTAGCCGTCAACCGCGTCACCTTCTTTTTCAACCGTGACGGTATAACCAGCGTTGTTATCCTCTTCAACGGTATAGTTGATAATACTGTCCGGGTTGGTTGGATCTTCGAACACAGGGATGTTCGAGAAGGTGCTCGTCCAGCCCGTCGCGGCACGCATGCGGGCTTCGCGGACCGTCACGCCATCGTTCATGAGCAGGACATATGCCACGTCGGGGCGCGTTCCGTCAGCATTTTCGCCGTCGACCCAAACCTTGTTGATGGTAACGGTGGTCTTATTGGGGATAAGGGTATTGGTAAGGGTGTAACCGCTTTCCATGTCACCAGTAATGGGTTCCGAGCGATACCACGGAGTATCGTTTATGTCCTCTTCCACGGTGTATTGGATTTCCACGCCGACATCGCCGGTGGTGGGGTCAATCTTATTAACTGGAAGGTCGCTGAACGCACCCGTCCATGCACCGAGGCCGTTCAGGGCAAGGGTCTGACCCGTGTCCTCCCCATTGGCAAAGAGTTTCACCGTGATGCCTTCGGGACGCTTGGAGGAGTCACCGTCCTCGCCTTCCCAAGTCTTGGTGACGGTGATGTCGCGTAATTTGGGCGTGTGCGTATTGGTAATGGTGAAGGCGTAGTCGGAATCCTTGGTGATTGTTGGAGCGTACTCGTCAACGGGAACGATATCACCACTTGCCGTCGCAGATTCGTCCACGGTATAGACGCAGAGTTCGCCTTCATTCTTGTACTTGTAGAAGGCAAGCTCGGGCTTGCTCGGGTTCTCGGAAATGGTCACGCTTGTCGAAGCGTCCGCTGTGCTGATAGCACGCTGGCGCACGTACTCGCCGTCGCGGAACACCCGCAGATAGAGGGTATCTGGGCGCAAACCATCAACATTGTCCGCGTCTTCCCAGACCTTGGTCACATCGATGGTAACGCGCTCGGGCTCACGGGTATTAGTGAAGGTGAAACCCTCTTCCATGTCGCCTTCAGAGGTACTGGTATAGCCAAGGTCTTCCGGCAGATCGGTCTGTTCCACGGTATAGACGATAGGAACGCCCACTTCTCCGCTCTTGTACTTGCGCAGCGGATTACCGGTGTTTCCGTCGCCATTGGTTTCAAAGGTGAAGTCAGTAGTATCTGCGGATACACCGACATTCGCCTCTCCAATCTTCACTCCGTCTGCATACAGGGTAAGAACGACATTGGCTGGGCGCACGCCGTCGCGGTTGCTGTCATCTTCGCAGATCACGGCAGTATTCACCACAACATTCTCGGGTGAATGCCGGTTTTCGAGGGTAAAGTTGGACGACATGTCGCCAGACGGCGGAAGCACCATATAGTCGCTGACCCAGGCACCTGTCGTATCCTCTTCGATGGTGTAGTTGATTTCTGTTCCGGGAGCGAGTGATCCGCCGCTACCTTCTTCATATTTATAGAGGCCGTCAATCGTAGCAAGCCAGGAATCTTCCGTATTCCCGCCCGTCATGGTGATGGTTCTGACCGGCGTGGTCGTATCGGTTCCGAAAATCTGGACGCTCAGGCTCGAGGGGCGCTTTCCGTCCCTGTTCTGTGAATCCCTCCAGAGTTTTTTAATCGTGAAGCCGATCTTTTCCGGTACATGGGTGTAGGTAAGAATCAAGTTATCTGCCGTGGTTCCTTGCGTGGTCAGTGTGTAGCCAATCGCACTGAAGTCATCCGAAGTGATTGAATAATCCCCTGGTCCTGCTGTTCCGTCATCCGAACCGTAGCGGGTGAAGGTGTATTCATATTCATTGGTGCCGGCGGAAAGGGCAATCATCTCGCTTGCAATCGATGTGCTCTCGCCGTTCTTATACAGTTCCAGGGTGACGTTGGTGGGCCTTAAGCCGTCATAGTTACCGTCGTCGTCGAAAATGACCTTAACGGGGATTTCGATAATGGGATCCCAGACCGCATAGAGGGTGGTTCTCCAGCCGCCGCTTACGTCAGCTAGAACCGAGCTGATATCTGCGCCAGCCTCATAATCAATATCTTTACCTACGGCATTGGGATCCGTTGACCATCCGCGGAAGGCATAACCTTCACGGGACATGGTGGTTCCGTCATCGGCAAAAACATCCTGCGTGCCGTCGTAGTACACCGGCTCCGTTGGCGCGCCCGCTCCGCCGTTGGCGTCGTAGACCAGTTCGGACTGGGTGGTTATGGTTATGTTTGTGCTGCCTCCCCCATTCGGGTGTGTGTACGAGAAATAAATGGTGGCAATACCAGGAGAAACCGGATAAATCATCATATCCGTAGGATCATTTTGGTTACCAACCAGGTAGCAGCTTGTCCCACTTGTAATAGAAGACAAGCGATAATGAGCGTCCTCAAAAGTATTCGGCGGAGTTACCGTAATAGGAAGTCGGATTGCTTCGGCACCGTTTTCCGCAGGTCGTAAAAGCATACTGTCAACGGTAATGACGACGCCCATATCACTGATGGTCTTCGTACCCTCCGAAGTTCCCACGAAGGTATAAACGGAAAATTCATCGAGCGTAAGTGTGCCGCCCTCGCCCGAGGTCTCGGCTACCTTTTCGGTTTCGTGGTAGACGTCAACAGTTTCGGCATCCAAATCGATATTCGCGAAGGTCACGCTAATTGGAATCAGCGGTTCAATCTCGGTCGCAGGATCTTCCGGCAGATAGAAGTGAACGTCAAGGGAGATAGCATCTTCTGCGTTCGCGCCTGCATCTGCTAACACAGCCGCAGGCGTCTCAACTGCTGAAACAGAGAGCTGAACACCTTCAGGCAGAGCACCAGCAGGCGCGTCTACGGCAACCTGGATGCCTGCGGCAGATCCATTCAAAGAAACTGCCGGGTACTCAAGCTCATCGTTTTCTGCACCTTCTAAAGCCTTTTGTACAAGCTCCTCGGCCTTTTCATCGCTTAATTCGGGGAGACCAAAGGCTTTCAAGGTGGCATTCATATTCACCAATGCATCGTAGGCTTTTTTCTCGGTAAGCTTCTTCTTGTCCGCCTTCACGCGAGAAGAAGCTGCTTTGGCGCCTTCGGCGTTCTTAGCATCCTTGGCACTGTCGGCCTCTTCTGCGCTCGAACTTGGATTTGCTTTGGACTGGGTAAAAGCAAACAGGGTGGCTTGAGTAGAGCCTTCGAGCGTTCCACCTGCTAAAACGGGCCCCGCAATGCAAAGGGGCGCTTCGTTTTCAAAGCTATAGAGGCTCGCTGAATCAAGGGATATCTTGTAAGAAGAAAACTGAATCGTAACAGGAATTTCAGGCTGAACGGCATGCACACCATTTTCGTCTTCATACACATAGTTCAGTACAAAGAAGATTGGCTGTGCGGAAGCAGGGGTGCTATCCGTTGCTGCCACACCACGTTCACTTTCGGGAAGGAGCGCAAGCAAGCTGCTCGCTTGCGATTCGCTGGCATCTGCAACTTCAAGGCGTGTTCCCTGAGGAAGCGCCCCTTCGGGGGCATACACGTGCACTACACCGCCAGCAACAGGAGCACTAAGCTCTACTGCGGGCTTTTCACGTTTCTCTGACTGTTCGTCCTGATTGTTGTTTGCGGCGCTTTCGCCTTCGGACACGCCAAGCGCGTCGTCTACTGCATTCCAGACTTCGTTGTTTTCTACATACTGAGCAGAAGCTTCATCCAAAGCCTGTTGTTGAGCGGCAGCTTCTTGGGCAGCACGTTCAGCCGCTTCAGCGGCGGCAGCGTCAAGCGCCTGCTGTTGGGCAGCAGCTTGTTCAGCCACCCGTTGGGCGGCTTCAGCCGCGGCTTGATCAGCCACAGCGGCAGCATCTTGTGCTGCATTGCTCTCTGGATTGACCCCGTCTTGGCCACCCTAATCGTCGCCAAAGGCAACGCCAGGCACAGCCCAAAAAGCGAGGGCCAATGCGAGGAAAATGGATAGGGCTTTCTTGCTTGTTTGTAGTACGTTTTTCCGCGATTTCGCGGAGTTCTGCTTCGTTTGCATTGCGTTTCTCCCTATTCAATTATCAATATGGACCTTTCGGTCATTTGGGCGATATTCTCGCACAAAATCCATCAATAACCACAATAAGTTGTGGTATTAGATACGTACGTACACAATAAATTCATGATTTGTGTAGGACAGCATACACGCAATGCTCTTTCTTACGTTTATGCATTACCTACAGTTGGGCTATTATACTTAGTGTTGCGTATCTCTTAATTTGAAGTTACCAACGCCGCAAGCCAACAACAAGGAGTTGCTTATCCCTGCTGTTCTGACACACGATTTCTTTGGCCGTGAAGTGCTCGACACTTTCGGCAATTTGGACAACGCCACACTCAACGAGCGTGACGCATTTTTGCTGGGCAATCAGGGACCCGACCCGCTGTTCTTTTTGGCGCTCACCCCCAGCCAGTTTCCTTGGCGCAAGCTCAGTTCTACCATGCATAAAAAGCAGCCGACGGAATTGCTCCATGCGCTGGCTCGTTCACTTGAAATATTACAGGGCGAAGAAGCCGAGATTGGTCATGCCTATGCCCTAGGCTTTTTGTGCCACTACATTTTGGACTCCATGGAACACCCCCTCATCTATGCCACTCAATACGCCATTTGCGATGCCGGCATAGACGGCCTGCAGCGCAGCGACGGACATGAAGTGCATGCCGAAATCGAACGCGAACTGGACGAAATGGTGCTCTTTGCCAAGCGCGGCCAAACCACGCGCGTCTATTCACCCGTTGAAAACACGCTCGAAGCCAATGAATATGTGCTTGAGGTCGTGCAAAAAATGTATGCCTACATTGCCCTGACGGTCTATGGCGAAATTATCCAAGGTGGTCTGTTTTCTTTAGCGGTTGCAAACTATCGCATGGCGCTTTCGCTTTTGTATTCTCCTCTGGGCATTAAGCGCATGCTGCTGGGCATGGCCGAACGCAAGGTGCGCACCAATTCGCATTCATTCTTGCAGGCCATGGCGTACAAGGGCGAAGAAGTCCACGATTCCTGGTATGCCAATTCTGAACGTAAGCCCTGGTCAAACCCCTATACGGGCGACGTGCGCACCGATTCATTCTGGGACATTTATAATGCAGCCATTATTGCAGCAGGCAAAGCGATAGAGCGATTCGAAACTACCGAATTCACGCTTGACGACGCGCGCGTGGTAACCCAAGAAATTAACTTTGCCGGCGAGCCGACCGTCGCTATCCTTACCATCGAATCCTAGATACCGTGCGGACACGAGCTGCGTCCAAACACGTGGCGCAGCAAAAGGGACCCCGAAGGATCCCTCAAATGTTCTGTACTTCAGTACGTAAAGCTTACAGCGCAGAAACAATAGCCGCAGCGTCGTTGGCGATGCAGGCTTCTTCGTCGGCGGCAACGAGGCAAATCTTTACGGGGCTGTCGTCGGCAGAGATAATGGTGTTCTGACCACGGACCTGATTCTTTTCCTTGTCCAGCTTCATGCCCAGGTGTTCCAGGCCACCGAAGATCTTTTCGCGAGCCGAAATGCTGTTTTCGCCCACGCCAGCGGTCATAACAACCACGTCGGTGTGCGGCAAAATGGCATAGTAGCTACCAATGGCCTTCTGCACGCGATAGATGTACATGTCGAGCGCCAGCTGAGCGTCTTCGTTGCCGTTGGCAGCAGCTTCTTCTACGTCGCGCATGTCGGAGCTAACGCCAGAAACGCCCAGGAAACCGCTCTTCTTGTTCAGCGTGTTGTCAACTTCGGCCGCACCGATGCCTTCCTTGTTCATAAGGAAAGGAATGATGGCAGGGTCGATGTCGCCAGAACGGGTGCCCATCATCAGGCCCTCGAGCGGAGTCAGACCCATGGTAGTGTCAACCGACTTGCCGCCGTCAACCGCGGTGATAGAACCACCGTTGCCCAAATGGCAGGTGATAATGCCCAGTTCTTCGATGGGGCGGCCAACCAGCTTGGCAGCCGTGCGAGCAGCATAGCCGTGGCTTGTGCCATGGAAGCCATAGCGACGGATGGAATACTTCTTGTAATAGTCCATAGGAATGGGATACATGTAAGCCTTTGCAGGCATGCTTGCGTGGAAAGCGGTGTCGAACACGGCCACCTGTGGCATGTTCGGGTAAAGTTCGCGCGTCTTGTAGATACAAGCCAGTCCCGGAGGATTGTGCAGCGGGGCCAGGTCGCTACAAGATTCAATCTTGGCCAATACGTCGTCGTCGATAAGCACCGAACTGCTGAAGTATTCGCCGCCATGTACCACGCGGTTGCCAATGGCGCCAATTTCGTCGAGGCTTTCCACCGGCGAAGCGGGGTCAGTGTCGAGCACTTCGAGCAGCTTGGCCAGGCAGTCGGCTACCGTAGCGTTAGGCATTTCGTAGGTCTTCTTTTCGAAGTCGGGCGCGAAGCTGATGTTCATGAAGCCGTCTTCCAGGCCAACCTTTTCGGCCAGGCACTTCATGGACGATTCGCCTGTTTCGGTTTCAATAAGCTGGCTTTTCAGGCTGGAGCTACCAGCGTTCACCACAAGAACAAGCATGGGAATCCCTTTCCATAATCATGATTAACACGTAAGCAATAGAGTAACATTTTTTCGCTGCAGGTTGCCGCAGAGACGGCGGAATCCACGCCTTAAGCGAGACACCATTTTGGGAATTTGGGGTCGGAGGATATTTTCCCAAAAATGGGAATTTGGGGTCGGAGGATATTTTCCCAAGAATGGGAATTTGGGGTCGGAGGATTTTGTCCCAAGAATTTGGGGTCGGAGGATTTTGTCCCAAGGACGGAGGGATTTGTCTCAAAAGCCCTCCGTCCCCAAATGAGACAGAACAAAACAAAAGATGCGCTATTTCATAAGTTCGCAAATCTTTTGGCTGAAGGCTACCGGGTCTTCCACGGGCAAGCCTTCCACCAGCAGAGCCTGGTTGTACAGCAGGTCGGTGTAACTGGCTACCTTTTCGGTGTCGCCCTTCTTCTGCGCCTTCTTAAGCACTTCGAAAATGGGGTGGCTGGCGTTAACCTCCAGCACACGTTCCGACCTTATGCCCTGTGCGTCGGGCATTTGCGCCATGATTTTTTCCATTTCCAAGCTCACAGGGCCCTGGGCGGTAAGAGCTGCAGGCGCGTCGGTCAGGCGCGTGGAAACCGCCACCTTTACCACCTTGTCGCCCAGCGCTTCCTTCATGGCTGCGAACAAGTCAGAATTGGCTTCGGTGGCTGCTTCGGCCGCTTCTTTGTCGGCTTCGGTTTCCAGCCCTAAGTCGCCACCCGCCACGTTAAGCAGCTGCTTTTCCTGGTATTGCATCATGGTTTGCAAGCAGAATTCGTCCACGTCTTGGGTACACAACAGCACATCGTAACCTTTGCCTACCACGCTAGTGACCATGGGCATCTTGGCCAGACGTTCGGTATCTTCGCCCGCAGCGTAATAAATGGCTTCCTGCCCGCTGGCCGCCGCCTCCAGGTATTCGTCGAGCGTAATCATCTTTTCCTGCTTGGCGGAATAAAACAGCAGCAGCGGTGCAAGTTCGGCGGCATAGGCGCCGTAGCTGGTATAGATACCAAACTTAATACCGCGCCCAAAGTTTTCAAAGAACTGTTCGTAGGCTTCGCGGTCGTTTTTGCACATGCTCGTCAGTTCGCTTGTTATCTTGCTTTCGACCTTCTTGGCAATAGCACGCAGCTGGTTGTTTTGCTGCAGGGTTTCGCGCGAAATGTTGAGCGTTAGATCCTGGCTGTCCACCACGCCGCGCACAAAGTTGTAATGGTCGGGCAGCAGGTCTTCGCACTTGTCCATAATAAGTACGTTGCTGCTGTACAGTTCCAAACCCTTCTTATAGTCCTTGCTGTACAGGTCGAAGGGCGGGCGTGACGGAATAAACATGAGCACGTCATAGCTTATGGCACCTTCCGCATGAACGGAAATAGTGCGCGCAGGGTCGGCGAAGTCGTGGAACTGGCTCTTGTAGAATTCGTCGTATTCTTCCTGCTTCACATCTTGCTTGCGACGCTTCCAAATGGGCACCATGGAATTGATGGTTTCGGTTTCGAAATAGGTTTCCCATTGGGGGTCGGCGTCTTCTTCGCCTTCGGCCGGTTCGATTTTGCGCTGATGCATGCATTCCATTTGCACGGGGTAACGCACGTAATTGCTATAGCGACGAATGAGTTCTTTCAAACCCGGTTCGGTTAAGTAGACGTCGTAGTTTTCTTCGTCGGTGTTGTCCTTGATGGTCAGAATAACGTCGGTGCCATGACCTTCCTTCTGACCTTCTGAAATGGTGTAACCTTCCACACCGTCGCTTTCCCAAACGTGGGCCACATCTTCGCCGTAAGCCTTCGTGACCACGCGGACCTTCTTGGCAACCATAAAGGCGGAATAAAAGCCCACGCCAAATTGGCCAATAATATCCACGGTGGAGGGTGCCGGTTTTTTCTTGGCGCCACCCTTGTCTTTGCCGCCCTTGCCCTTTGCCGCTTCGGCTGCTTCTTCAGCGGCCGCCATCTGGGCTTCCTTAAACTCCAGACTGTCGGAATGGGCAATAACGCCCAGGTTCTTTTCCAATTCTTCGGCCGTCATGCCAATACCCGAATCGGAAACGGTTACCGTGCGTGCGTCTTCATCGAAAGACACGCGAATAACCAGGTCGTCTTTTTTCAGCTTGATGGACTTGTCGGTGAGACTTTTGAAGTAGAGCTTGTCTTCCGCGTCGGACGCATTCGAAATGAGCTCGCGCAAAAAGATTTCCCGATTGGTGTAGATGGAATTGATCATCAAGTCGAGAAGTTTTTTGCTTTCAGTCTTAAACTTACGCATGGTTCTTCCTTCTTTCGTAAAAAATGAACAGGAAGAATCCTGTTCACATCCAAGTGGTTCACTTTGTATTATATCCTGCTGCCTTTGATATACTCAAACACCTTGTAGCTGTAATGGAAAGGTTATTTTGGCCACACAACGCAACAAGCATGTCAGGTCGACGCGCGAGCCGCGTTCCCCGCGCAGCGAACGCACCACGTCCACACGCCAAATGCGTTCACAGCGCAGCGACAGCACTACACCACCCCGTTCCCCACGCGGCGACCGCACTACGTCAACACGCCTACCCCGTTCTCAGCAGCTTTCAACCCGCATGGGTGGACCGCGTGTGCAAGACGCGCGCTGGTCGACAAACGAACATTTACCGCGCGTGGTAGCCATTGTTGTGGTGTGCATTCTGGCGTTTCTGGTAGCAGGCATGGCACTTCGGGCGTGCAGCCAAGAAGAAGAACCATCCCTGCCGCAGCCTTTCTACAACCACGCTCACTTTGTCCGTAACGGCCAGTTCTACGAATACATCGACGGCAACACGATTGCCAACAAAACAGGTGTGGACGTTTCCGACCATCAAGAATGGATAGACTGGGAAGCAGCGCGCAAGAGCGGTATCCAATTTGCCTACATCCGCATTGGATATCGCGGCAGCACCGAAGGCGAACTGTATGCCGACGAATACTACGAATACAATTTGCAGGCCGCCAAGGACGCAGGCGTGGAACGGGGTGTCTACTTTTTCTCGCAAGCAATAACGGTGGACGAAGCGCGCGAAGAAGCCGAATTCGTGTTGAAGCTTCTTAACAAAACGAAGTTGGAATATCCCGTTGCCTTCGATTCAGAAATGGCTGCCGACGGCATCAAGAGTCGCGTGGCCGGTCTTTCGCAAGAAGAATCCAGTGCGATTGCCCAGGCGTTTTGTGACGTCATTGAAGCGGGCGGCTACGACATTATTCTGTATGGCAACGGCAACGACCTGGCGCGCTACAGCGACGATCTGTTTGAACGCTACCCCGTTTGGTACGCTGAATATGGCGCGCTGCCTGACTACATGCAGGAATATGTACTGTGGCAATATGCCAGCCAAGGACAAGTCAACGGCATCAATACGCCCGTCGACCTAAACCTAGACTTAAGCCCAGCCCTGGAAGCCCAGCAAGCCAAGGACTAACTAGGGGCAAATCAAGGGCACTAAAGACAACAGCCTTTACCCGCGGCGGTAAACCATGCCTTCTTGTACTGGGCCAATGATGACGCCTACGCCAAAGGTTGCGGCATGAATCATCTGGCCACCACCGTAATAAATACCTGTGTGCTGGCGTTGCTTACCGTCTTCTTCGTGGATAACGCACACATCACCTGGTTGCGGGTCGTAGACTTCCGTTCCCCAGTTAATAAGCGAGCCCGTCCATGCAGGTGCATATGAACCAGCAACGCCGTAGCAGTAACTCACAAAACCAGAGCAGTCAAAACCGCCCGACGCAGGCGACTTGCCGCCCCATACATAATCCCAACCCAAGTATTGCAGTGCCACGTTAACCACGCGCGTGCCAAAGTCGACACTGTAGTCAACCACTGGATCAAAGTATTCAGGCTCGGGCTCGGGCTCGGGCTCAGGTTCTGGTTCTGGTTCGGGCTCTGGCTCGGGTTCGGGTTCCGCTTCGGGTTCTGGTTCGGGTTCTGGTTCGGGACTTACTTCGGGTTCGGGTTCATAGGTTTCCTGATCGGCTGCAGCCTGTTCTTCTTCCTGTGGTGCAGGATTGTCTTGAACCTGCGCTGCGGCTGCAGATTGCGCGACTACCGCTTCCCATTCAGCCGTAGCTGCAGCGCCTTCTTCGGCAAGCTGGGCAAGAGTTTCCTGGTCGGTAATGGTTGCCTGCGCGGCATTCCTTTCTGCCACCAGTACCGCAGCTTCTTCGGAAAGGCTTTCATACACCGCTTCCATTTCAGCCACGGTTGCCATGGCTTCGTCGTGGACGGTTTTTGCTTCAGCCGCTTCCTTGGCCGCTGTCTTTTTCTGTATTTCGTAGGTAGCTTTCGCGTTCGCCATGGCCTGACGCGATTCCTTCGAGCGCTTAACCAATGCAGCGTCATTTGCGTTCATGGTGTTAAGCATGGACCAGTTATTCGCAAATTCTTCGAAGGTCGAAGCGCCAAGCAACACGTCTAAGAACGAACCTGTACCTGCACGATACATGTCATGGGCGCGCACGGAAAGCTGCTGCTGATATTCGGCAATACGCGCCGATTCACCCGCTATGCGTTGGCGCGCGTCTTCCATTAATTCTTGGGCTTCTTCTTGCGCCTGCACGGCCTTGTGGTAGTTATTAGACGCACGATCGAGCGCCTCTTGTTTTTCAATAAGAGACTCATAGGCTGCATCGGCCTCGGCCTGCTTTTCGCTGGCAGGGTCGGCAAAAGCCACGGTTGGGGAAAGCAGGGTCGTAGCGCCACACGCTAATGTGCCGCAAAAAAATAAGCGCCTGCTGATTGCGTTTTTCTGCTCCATCTTCAGAATTCCCTTCTTGACGAGCATGTAGTGTGTTTAATCAGGCAACGCAATATGGTAGCACTAAGTTGTGCTTTGCGCAAAAGGCTAGCCCGCGTTTGTGCAGGTCTGAGCTATTGTCTGTGAGCCTGAACGATTTAGCCGAAGAATACTTTAAGGGTCTTTTCGTCGGCCGGTTTGCTTGCAAGCGACACGACCACCATAAGTATCAGGGCCACCGTTATACCGATAGTTATCTGGTGAAGGCCAAACAGCTTAAACCCAAGCGCCATGCTTACACAATAGGCCGCCACGCCGCCAATCATGGAACTGAGGGCACCCGCGCGAGTCGCACGTTTCCAGAATAATGCGCCCAGGAGCACCCACACAAAGGCGGTTTCCAGACCGCCGAAGGCAAACATGTTTATCTTCCAGATAACGCTGGGCGGTACGATGGACAAAGCGAACACGACCACGCCCACCGCCAAAGTAATAATAAGGCTTGAACGTTCGATAATGGAATCGGCAATGTGCTTGCCCTGAGCTTCACTGTGGTGGAGCCACAGGTCTTTTACGATGGCCGAAGACGACGCAATAAGCAGCGACGACACGGTTGAAATAGAGGCCGCAATGGGGCCCACAATGGCAATACCGGCCAACCATGGAGGCAAGGTGGCCACAATGGTTTGCGGGATGATGTTGTCGACGCTGCCACCATAGGCGTCCAAAGGTTCGGTTAATACACCCGCGGAAAGCACGCCCAAGCTGGTAACGCCAATCATCATGGCGCCCAGAATAACCGTGCCCCACACCATGGCCGAATGAAGCGACTTCGTGTCTTTGTACCCCAGGGTGCGCACCACGCTTTGAGGCAGCGCAAAGGTAAACACGCCCCCCAACAGCCACTGCGTAAAGTACAGACCCACGGGCATATTGCCACCCGAAAGCGGTTCCATCATTTCGGGGTGGTTCGTAGCGATTGTGTCCATAACCTGGGCATATCCGCCGCCAGCAGACATAATACCACCCGCCAGCACCACGATACCCACGAGCATAACGATACCGCAGAGGGCGTCGGTTACTGCCACACCGCGGAAGCCACCAATACTCGTAAACAAGATAACCGCAATGCCAAACAGGCACAGTCCCAAGGTGTAGGAATAGCTAGTGACATATTCAAAAAGCTTGGCACCGCCAACAAACTGAGCAATCATCGTGGTCGCGAAGAACGTGACCATGATAAGCGCTGCTGCAACAGCCAACGCGTCGGACTGGTACCGCTGGCGGATAACATCGATAACAGTTACCGCGCCCAACTTACGCGACACTAACGCCATCTTCTTGCCCAAAATACCGTAGAGCAAAAACAGCGTG
>CAJOJB010000022.1 GCA_905234635.1 uncultured Eggerthellaceae bacterium
TTCTGCCGCAGCTTGGGCAGCTGGTGTAGCCTGCGATTCTGCCGCAGCTTGGGCAGCTGGTGTAGCCTGCGATTCTGCCGCAGCCTTGGCTTCAGACGCAGATGTATTACCGTGATCAGCCCTTGTGGCGCTACTCTTAGGCATGGCCAAGCCTTTACACAGCATGGTTGAAGCCGAATATGCAATAACGCAGCCGGTGGCAAGCATAACCAGCCACGCAGGCGACATATTGGCAAGACGAACGCCCAAGGGCGAAGTACATGCCCCACACACCCCGGCAATTAAACCCAAGGGCACAAGGCAGGTACGGTTACGAACATGGGTAATACTGCCCGCCGCCGCGGTAAAGATCATCGCAAAAAGCGAAGTGCCCGTGGAAGCAAGGGCAGAAAGTCCAAAACCCAAACGGAAGATGGGCACCATCATGGAGCCGCCGCCCACGCCCAGAAGGCCCGAAAGAATGCCAACAACTATCCCGCAGAGGGCTGCACCAATGACAACTTCCAAGACAACCTTCTATTCGTCAAGGTTAAGGCGAATTTCACCCGTTGAACCTGGGTCGATATTGCGCACTTCCTGCGACTGTTCCTGATCGTCGGGAACGATGGAATGCAAAAGGGCTGCCGAAAGCGGCTTGTCGCCTTCAATGCGTGCCATAATCTCGGGCCAAATAGACTGGAATTCAAAATAGTTTGCACAGTTTTCCTGAGCGTAAGCCGCCGCACCGCTCGTAGCAGCACTCGCCGCTTCGCGATAAGCCGCTTTGTCGGGGCGCCCCAGGCTGCGCAACCAGGCCGTACGCTTCACGCGCTTTTCAATACCTTCTTCCAGGAAGGGGCCCGGATAAGGTTCAAGTGACGAAGGCTTAATCTGCTGTAAGTCCACCTGCGATTTGCTGTATTCGATCTTGCGGAATTCATAAAGCCAGCGATAGATGTCCTGACGGAAACGCGTGCCTTCACTGCGGGTTTCGGGTGGCAGGTGATGCAAGCGCCAGGTATTGTCAAACCATACGTCGGAACCGAACATGCGCAGATTGAGCAAGTAGTCCAAGTCTTCGCCACGCACAATCCAGGGATCAAAACAGACGCGCAAAAACGCTTCGCGATGAATGGCCAAACAACCACCGCACACGTGGTTAGAACGGGAAAGACGCGGGCCCTTCATGGCCTTGTCTATCCACTTATTGAAGGCACGACCCTGTTCCCAGTAGCGGTTGTACCACTTGTCTTGGCTCATGGAATGATAGTTGCCTTCAGAATTAAGGTAGTAGCCCGTCTTGGCCAAAATAGGAATGCCGCGCTTGGTAAGTTTGCCCAGGCCATACATGGCTCGCGACATAAAGTCGGGATCGTCGACAACTTCGTCGTCGTCTAAGAACAGCACGGCGTCGAAACCAAGTACATTGGCTAAAACAAGCCCTAAGTTGCGCACCGCACCATAACCAGTAAGACCAATTTCGGTTTCGTGAGTGTCCAGGTTCAGCTGCTCGAAACGCTTACGCACCAGGGCAAGCTCGGCTTCGCCCACAACCAAAATATCCAGACTGGGGAACTGATTGCAAATTGCGCGCACACGTTCCGTTGCGGGTGCCGCCAGGTCGGGGTCGGCTGCGACCAAGACAGCAATGGGGCCCATCTGTTCAACATTGACCAAAGATTCGAGGCACCGAGGCAGTTCGTCAATTTTGCCCAAGGTTGAAGGATGGTCGTAAACCGCAACCAGGGAATTGCTGCTGCTACGCGTACTTGCGCTAATAAAAACCGGTATAACTATGAGTGGATTCATGCTCTTACACACCCTCTTCCGTGCGGCATAACGCCAGCGTCCAACAATAAGATACGACTACGTTATCGCGCACGCTTGAACGGCTTATTATAGCAAGGCAAGACGCTTGAAACCATGCAAGCGCATTATTCTTCTTCAGTTATACCGAAGCGCTTCAGGGCACCAATTAAAGGAAGTCCGAGTACATAGATCACAACCGCTTCACCAATACCAATGGCAATGACGCCAAAAAGATACATCAGCGGATACATACCGTCGAGCGCGATATCAGTGAAGGGAATGGTGTAAAAGCCCAAGCCCTGCAGAATAATAGGCAAATAAGCAGGCACGATGAGCGCATTGCTTACCACAAAACCTCCGATGGCCAGCAGGGGCTTATCGCGAAACTTACGACACCACAGGGCGCCCAGGAAGGTTGCCAAACCGCCAAACACTACGTCAAGCATGCCCAGCATGCCCATGCCGCTGATAGCCACATTGATAAGATTGGCAATAATGCAGCCTATGGTCAGACCAGGGACCGCTGGTGCTGAAAAGAGCGCAATTACGCACAGGGCTTCAGAAATGCGAAATTGCACGGGCCCCCAGGCAAGCCCTTGCAAAAGCAACATGCACACCAAGGTTGCAGCGGCATAGACCGCCGCGATAATGCCCGCTTGAGCAAGCGAACGCGTCTTAAGACTAGTCCTGTCCAGGGAAGCTTCCATAATAATCTCCTTCCGCGCAGGTATTCCTACGGGCTATGGGCAGCGTATTACATGGCCAATGCAGGGCCCAACGATGCAAAGGCATGGGCGAGTATAGCAGACTTATAAGATTCACACGCAGAAAAACGAAACATACGCACGTATGCTTAATGCGCACCCAAGACGTACTTAAGGTTGTACCCAGGGTGTGCTTAATGCGCGCTTCGTATGGTGCGCTTGCTAGTTTTGAAGCGACTCGCTCACCGAAAAGAGTTCGTCACGATGCCCTTCTACAGTGCCTATCATCCTTGAAAGCGGTGCAACTACTTCCAAGATGCCATTGTCGACCAACGGTACCAGCTGAGATGCAACAAGGCTGCGAACTTGGGGCGTAGGAGCGGGCGTAATGCCTTCCCGTTGCAAGATTTCGCGTGCCTGAGCGGGGTCGGGCACTTCGGGATTGCCCATTTCTTCGAGCAGTTCCTGCATTTCGTTCATCACTACTTCAGGGCGTCCAAAATTATGACGCCTGCACATGACATAGGCCGCCAGCGCCGCTTCCTTACGCCCCGCTTGCCACAGGGCAAAAGCCAAGCGATAGTAGATAAACGGAATAGCGTTGTCCGACGTGGAATAGGACAAGGCCTGTTCCAAATACGGAATGGCTTCAGCATGCTGCTGCTTGGAAAAAAGCGCGTTGACCATGTCGGTATAACCAATGGTGCTCGTCGGTGCAAGCTCTATGCACTTTTCTGCCTGCTGTATGGCGCGGTCGGGTTCGCCCATGTCGCAATACAGGTCGCACAAAATTGAACGCGCACGGAAACCCGAATCGGAATAACGGACAAAGCGCGTTCCTTCGTCAACCTTGTTCAGGGGAAGCAGGAATCGAGAAACCACGTCGGAACAATAGAGTGCCTTGGTGTTTGCGGGCAGGTCTTCCACTTCCTTGTCGGCCGCGTCGACCACGCTTTCTAGCACCGCAATCGCAGCGAGGGGCGCTTCCTGCCTGTCTTCTTCGGCCGCATGGACCGTGTCCCACGAATCGCTGGGCATGTCAGAAAGAACGTCAAGTTCGCCAACGGTGTCGGCATAAAGGGTTTCGCGCATGTCCTGCGGAATGGGGCGCTCGTCACCTATCGGATGCTTGTGGTTAACATGAACCGCTTTGTCGAACGCAGGGTCCGACGTCACTGAAGCGTTGAGCAGTTCCTGCATCCAGTTAAAATCGCGCGCCTCGATGCGCGGAAGAACCTTGGCAATAAACGACAGTCGATCGAAATACAAAGTCATAGCCGCATCGTTGTCCAAGCTGACGGGGTGGCTCGCAATACGAACGCGCGAAATGCCTACACTCGTACCGAAGGCAACGGCCGCCAAAATGGCCCCCACCGACAAGGCATAGCGCGCCGCGTCCTGCGACGTCTGAGCAGAACAGTCGACCCACATCCCACTTACTGCGTCGAAACGATGCTGCTGCATCCATGACGCAAGAGGAGCCGTATAGTCTATACTGAAAAGGCCTTCGGTCACATTGCAGTCGTAGGTGTAGGTCAGTCGATAGGGCAGGCGAAGCGCTTCGACCATCAAGGCAAAACGCGTGCGCACGTCCCATTCCCCACCCATGCGCCCCTGGGTGCCATAGATTTCAAGCAGGGGGTTGTTCGTCATGCCCTTCATTTGTTCAGGCGCGGCACCAGCAATAGAAGCAATAAGACTTGCGTCGGCCAGAGCGCAGTCCACTTCGGTCCATGTCGGAGCACTGCTTTGCGCGTCAAACGCTTCCTTAACAAAAAGTAGGCGGTTCATAGCGGCTTCGGCGGCGAATACCGAAGACAGTTCGTCGGGTTCTAATTCGCCATGGGGAAAGCGTATCCAAAAGGTTCCCGTATTGGACAAGCGGATAACATCGATGTCGTGACTGGCCGCAATACTACGAATCCGCGATGCTCCCACATCTGAAAACAGACGTGCCGCGAAATGAGCAAAGCCTCTGCCGGGGCTGCCTTCTTCCGCTTCACTTGGCCCGAGCATAACAATGTCAATGGCGTCGGGCAGTTCGGTTTGAAGGAAGCGGACGAGCAAATCACCCATAGCCTGCGATTCTTGTTCTTTGGGGGAAAGCTGGGTCTTGTTTTCAGGCTGAATGTTTTCAGAAGAGTTGTTAAATAATGCCATAGCTGCTACCTCGCTTGTGCTCGTTTTCTTACCCTTTCATCTTATCGCAAAAGCAGGCAACAAATATCAACAAGCGCGCAACAAAACCTTCAATATCTCAGGCACCAATGAAGCATTGTTCAAACATTATTGAATCGCAGCATTTAAAACGCCGCTCATGCAGAACGACGTAATAAAAACAGCAGCCGGCATTACGCTCGGACCGGCTGCTGGTTATGTTGTTCCGCGGGCTGAACCTGCGAGATAGGCGCAGTATCAGCGGTCGCCTGTGGAGGCTCTGCGAAAGCCAAAAATGCCGAGCGCATGCACCAGGCGAATATGACAGAAAGGACGGCCAGAAGAAGCAATTTCATAAGTAATTGCCGCCTTTGACGCTGTTCGTGGGCACTAAAAACATAGTGTTCCACGGGGCCCCCGCCATACACGTTCACACCCTGAATCCGTTCATTCATGCTGCGTCTTTTCTCTAGTACGTTTATATTGCTGTATTTAGATGTAACAGGTGCATCTGGGTACTATTTCTACCATATATTGTGGTTTGCGTCTAGGAAAAATGCCTTATTTAGCGAATTATTTGCAAAAAACATCGACTTTTCCATAGACGTAATGTCCGCAAATTCAATAAGGCAAAAATATGGGATTGTAATGCCAGGTAAGCTCCGTTGACTAGCTGGACCTTTCAGCGTGATGTTGCTGTTTCATGGTATACATGCGTTCGTCGGCTTTGTTGAAAAGGTCTTCCCACACCCACGCGCCTTGCACCATTTCTTCAGTTGAAGCCGTGCCGTACGAAAGCGTAAAGGGAATGGTTGTCATTTCGTCGATGTAACAGCTCATGCGCATGTGGTTATAGCCATCTTCGATTTCCTTAGCAAAATCGTCGTAGCTACCCTCGCAACAAATAACCATCATTTCGTCGCCACCAAAACGAATGGTTAAGCGTTCCTTATTCTTCTTGCGGCTGTCGAAACGAGCCTTCCAGAAGCCGCCAACGTCGGTTAGTAGTTTGTCGCCCGCAGCGTGACCATAGGTGTCATTGACGTCCTTGAAATTGTCGAGGTCGATAATGGCCAAATGGATAGGCATCTGACTTGCACGGCGGAAGCCCACCGTAGGCAAGAAAATAGTATCCAGGTAGTTGCGATTAAACACGCCTGTCAATGAATCAAAAACGACCTGATTGTTGTAGCCATCAATGATTTCGCTAATCTGATCGGCGCTGCCACCTTCAATAATAATGGAGTCGGTGGTATCGACCACATATTCAAGCACGCAGTCATGACCTTCGACATTGAGATAGCGCGAAATAATCCAGTAGATGCGGTCGTCGCAGAACTCCATTTTGTAAAGCACGTCCTGTGTTTGCAGGGCACGCAGCGAAGAACAATTTTCACAACGATGAGGACGGCCCCATACCGAACGACAAATGTTTCCCACCTGCAAGGTGCCGTCGGTGTTAACCAAGAATTCACTTAATGGATCAACGAGACGCACTATATTAGTTTCATCGCTCAGTAAATCGATGAGATACTCGACTTCTTCCCTGGTAAATTCCTTTTTGAATGCCACAAGTACCCCTTTTGTACGCTTATACGTTTCTTTGCCTGAAAAGTTTAGCATTATTATAGGGCAAGTTCGCTGCTGGTTGTTGGGCAAGTTCGCTCTTAGCTGTTGGACAAGTTTGCTCCTAGGCATAGGGCAAGTTTCCCAATGGACATAGGCAAGTTTCCCACTGCGCTGTTTTCGCAACGAAAAAGGTCGGATATAATAATGCAGCTTAGAAAAAGCGCTATTTGCGTGGTATGCCGCTTGTAAAACGGTTTGATCATAGAAACAAAGGACGCCTTTGCTCAACTTTAGCTTCAGCGCAGTTTTACCTGCCATGATGGACCAGCCCGCTCTGGCGGCCATCATTTTGCTTTCCTTGGGTACCCTTTTTATGAACGGTGCCCACGATGCAGCCAATGCCATTGCGGCAGCGGTGGCAACGCGTTCTATTTCCCCTGGTAAAGCACTCCTTATGGCGGCACTCTGCAACTTCTTCGGCGTTTCACTGGCAACGCTTATTTCGACAGCGGTCGCCAAAACCATGATTACCATGGTGAATTTTTCGGGCGACAACCAGGCGGCACTCATTGCCCTTTGCGCGGCCATGGTAGCCATTATTATCTGGGGTGGAGGCACCTGGTATTTAGGAATCCCATCTAGCCAAAGCCATGCCCTTATCGCGGGGGTAACAGGTGCAGCCATTGCGCTTCAGGGTGGTATTGACGGCATTAACTTTAATGAATGGGTGAAGGTAATCTGGGGTTTGCTCGTAGCGGTCGGCTTAGGATTTTTCCTGGGGTGGGGCCTTTCAAAGCTGGCAGGAATCCTGTTTAAAAATGTCGAACGACGAGCTTCTGAAAAAACCTTCTCACATCTTTTGAACTTTACCGCAGGGGTACTTGCCTTTGAACATGGCATGCAAGACGGTCAGAAGTTCATGGGCGTATGCTTCTTGGCTATTGCCCTGGCCATGGGCGCTGACCAAAGCGTAGACCTCGAATTCCCCTTATGGCTCATGATTTCGTGTTCGCTGTGCATGCTTATTGGCACAGCTATTGGTGGCAAGAACATTATTAAGAATGTCGGTCTGAACATTGTAGCCATGGACAAATGGCAAGGTTTCATCGCATCGCTTTCTGCTGCTATTTGTATCGGCATTTCAAACATGACTGGTCTGCCCATTTCAACCACGCATGCCAACACAACCGCCATCATGGGCGTAGGCACGGCAAAGGGTCGCAAGAAGGTAAACTGGGGCGCATCAACCAACATGGCCAAGGCATGGATATACACCTTCCCTGGGTGCGGCCTGATGGGTTATGTGTTTGCCAAAGTCTTTATGATGCTGTTTTAAAGTTTCTACCGCGCCAGGAGTATTTCTTTTTACGCTTCGGTACCAAGCGCGTTGCTTTCCCTCAAAGCACACTATAATTCAATGCACAGAATTAATGCTAAAAACCTGTGAGTAGGCGCCTACGTGATAGAACTTAAAGACTTACGCAAGTCATATAAAACGGGATCCTTCGAGCAAAAAGCGCTCGACGGGGTTACGCTTGCGCTGCGCGACAACGAATTCGTGGCCGTGCTCGGTCCTTCTGGTTCGGGGAAAACCACCCTGCTCAATGTACTTGGTGGCCTTGATCGCGCCGATTCGGGCGACATCGTTATCAATGGCACTTCGACGGCTCGGTATAAAAGTGCCGACTGGGACACCTATCGCAACCATCGCATAGGCTTTATTTTTCAAAGCTATAACCTTATTCCGCACCAAAGCGTGCTGGCCAACGTAGAACTTGCGCTTACGCTTGCGGGCATTGGCAAGAGCGAACGAGTAAAGCGGGCAACTGAAGCGCTTGAACGTGTTGGTCTGGGCGAACATATCAACAAAAAGCCCAACCAGCTTTCGGGCGGACAGATGCAACGTGTGGCTATTGCGCGAGCCCTGGTAAACGACCCCGACATCGTACTCGCTGACGAACCGACAGGTGCCCTAGACACGGAAACCGGCATCGCGGTTATGAACCTGCTTAAGGAAATTGCCAACGACCGCCTTGTGGTTATGGTGACGCACAACCCCGAACTTGCCGAACAATATGCCACGCGCATCGTGCGCCTGGCAGACGGCAAGATAGTAAGCGACTCTCACCCGCTCGATTCTCTGACAGAAGAGGCAACGGGGGCAGAAAGCGCTGCGGCATCGGGGGCAGCAGGCGCAGTTGCGGCAGGGGCAACGGAAGCCGCACCCAGCAAAGCATCCGACTCTTCCCCAAAGCGGCGCGCACGGATGAACTTCCTTACGGCACTCGGGCTGTCCTTTAATAACCTTATGACAAAAAAGGGTCGTACCTTTATGACGGCCTTTGCGGGAAGCATTGGCATTATTGGTATTGCCGCGATTCTGTCGCTGTCTAACGGTGTGAACAACTATATTGCCGACACCGAAGAACGGGCACTCACAAGCTATCCGCTCACCATTACCAAATCGAGTTTCGACTTCTCGAGTTTGCTGGGGTCGAGCATGGGTGTAGAACCAAACGAAGGCGACGCAGAGGAAAAGAGCAATTTCGAAAAAGGCCTTCAAGGGCTTGCGGGTGAAAAAACCGAAGAACCTCAAAAAGAAGAGAAAAAAGGCAACGCCATTGTGGAAGTACCCATGATGACGCAAATGTTTGCCCAGGTAAAAAACAATAACCTGAAGTTATTCAAGACCTTCCTTGACAGCGACGAGTCGGGCATTTCGCCCTACGTGCATACCATTCAATATAGCTACAACATTATTCCGCATATTTATAAGGCGGACACGAGCAAAGACGTAGTACAGCTCAATCCATCCTCCTTGGGGAATTTCTTTTCGGGTGGCGTAGACTATTCATCCTTTGGCATTTCAGGCTCTGGCGCCGAGGTGTTTTCCGAAATGATGGATAATCGCGAGTTGCTCGAAAACTATATGGATGTTGTGGCGGGCAGGTGGCCTGAGAAGTATGACGAATGCGTGCTCGTGCTTTCTTCGACAGGGCGCCTCATGGACTACACCCTCTATAGCATCGGCTATTACGACCCTGATGTGATGGATGAAATGACCAAGGACGCTCTTGATGGTAAAGAGGTTACGGCGCCTGAAACAGCTCAGGATTTCACCCTTGAAAAAGCGCTTGAGCTGGAGTTTTCTGTAATACCAGCAACAAGTTTTTACCAATACAACGCCGACCAAAACATCTGGACCGACATTTCAAACGATAAGGCCATTATGAAAAAGCGCGTCGATGAAGGCTTGCGCTTAAAGGTTGTGGGCGTGGTGCAACCTTCCCCCGACAGCAATGCCACCACCATGCAGCAAGGAATTGCCTATACGCCCGAACTGACCGACTACCTTATGAAGGAAGCGGCCAATTCTGAAATCGTCAAACAACAACAGCAGCACCCCGACATTGACGTTTTTACAGGAAAGAGCTTTGAAGAACTGCGCGAAGACGATGACATGGGCTTTGATTTTGAATCCATGTTTACCGTGGACGAAGAACAACTCAACAATGCCTTTTCGTTTGACACGAACGCGCTCAATGCAAGCGACATGACTTTTGACCCCAGCGCGCTTGCCATCGATCCCAATGCGGTACAGATTGACCCTAACGCTTTGCAGGCCGACCCGAGTACCTTTGACGATGTCTTTTCTGAAGACGCCATGCGTACCATGCTGCAGGGGGCTCCGCAATTTAAGCTAGAAGATTCAGGCATAGTCGACGACGTAGAGCTCACCCCTGAACAGGAAAAGCTTCTTAACGATGCCACCACGGCACTTTCGGCCGACTTCATTGCCTGGGCAACCATTAACAGGAAAATTACCCCTGGTCAACAGCCCAATTATGGTACCCTACTCCAGGAATATCTGCAGACTGAAGGGGCTCAAAAGATTCTCGACCCCGTTATGAAAGAAGCTGGCGGCGAAATTGAAAAACGCTTCAATACCGCCATGCAAAAATACCTGACCGAACAATTCGCGCCCTACATTGCCCAGAACATGCAACAGATGATGGTCCAAGCAGGCATGCTCATGGCCAACAGCATCGCAAGTGGCATGACAAAACAGATGCAGCTTGTTACCCAAACGCTGGGGGAATCGATTGCAACGTCTATTACAGGCGAACTGCAGCGTCAGCTTTCTGGTTTACAGGACGCCTTGGAAGGTGGCTTTAGCTTCGATGCGGAAGCAATGGCAAACGCCATTCAGTTCAATATGTCCCAAGACGACCTGACCAGTCTGCTTACCAACCTTATGAATTCCAGCGACTTGTCCTACGACAACAATCTGAAAAAGCTTGGTTACGCGCAGCACGACAGCCCAGAATCGGTGAGCATCTACCCCAACGACTTCGAAGCGAAAGAAGCTGTCCTCAAGATTATTGATGGCTACAACGAAAAGGCTAAGGCCGCGGGCGACGAAGAATCCGCTATTCAGTACAGCGACTTTGCAGGCGTGCTTATGAGTTCGGTTACCAACATTATCGATGCTATATCGCTGGTGCTTATTGCCTTTGTATCCATTTCCTTGGTGGTAAGTTCCATCATGATTTCTATCATTACCTATATTTCGGTTTTGGAACGCAAAAAAGAAATTGGCATTTTGCGCGCCATGGGTGCTTCGAAGGGCAACATCGCCAACGTGTTCAACGCCGAAACCTTTATCGAGGGTCTTATTGCAGGCGTACTGGCCATCGCGGTGGTTCTGGCTGTTTCGGTACCTGTGAACAAATTTGTTGAAGCGGGCTGGAACGTGCCCCACATTATGACGCTACCCTTAGAAGCGGCGCTGGTGCTCATTGGTATTAGTGTGCTGCTCACCTTCTTGGCTGGTCTTATCCCCAGCCAGGCGGCGTCGCGGCGCGACCCTGTTGAAGCACTCCGCAGTGAATAGACTTCGCGACGCAGTCCGTTAAGCGCGGACTCGTTAAGCGCGACCCCGTCAAAGCTCACCGTAGCAAATAAGGTATGAACTGGTCTTAGAGGCCCCGCAAGAAGCGTTCCCACCAGTCACGCGAACCCATGCCCGTTGACGCAAGCATATCGAGCATGCTGTTCTGGGCGTCGGGTGGCAGGCTTGAGTTGCTGCTGGAATCGTTCTGGATGCGCCTGCAAATCCGCCATGGCCTGCTGCATCTCGGCGATAAGGGACGCGTCGGGCCCACCTTCAGGTGCCCCCGCAAAAAAGGCACTCATGTCGGGAAGGCCTGGTATCCCTGGCAAGGCCGTTTGCGCGGTTATCCCCGGTGCATCGTCGGCACCAGGACGCGGTAAGTCAAGTTGGTAAAGCTCTTCCAGCAGGGCATCGAAGCCTTCGGGGACATTGCTCCCCCCTGCACATTCCTGGGTGTACACGCCTTCCTGAAAGACAATCTTAAGGCGCCACTGCTTGCTTCCTGGGGCCACATCGTCGGCATAGGTTTCGTCCCAGCCGAACACGCCCAATTCTGCAAGCGCATCGCGCAGGGTTTCCGCCGTCTTGCGGGGCACGGTACGCGTGAAGTCGGTCGTGAGCTGTGTGGTGGGCCCTTTTTCAACATGCAGTTCATAGACGTCGTCGTCTTGCTGTTCCATGCGGAAGAGCACGCGTCCATTCACGCGATCGGTCAAGCTAAATATCAGTTTCTGGAAAGGGGCTTTTTCACTCATAACTACCTACTCGTCAGAATTGTTTGCGTAGTCCTTACCTATGACCACTAAGAAGTCTTCTGACATGATGTATTCCAAGTCGTTCTTTTCTACGTGGCCTTCGCCAAGCACGGCCACGATATCTGCCGCTTCTTCGGCGCGGTCGGGATCTTCGTACACCACCACCGTTTGGTTGTAGTTAAACGAATCTGCGTCGCCAATGTCGGACACCGTATAACCTTGGGCCTCCAGACGTTTTTGCACCGTGGCGGCCAGGCCGTCGACGCCCGAACCGTTGCGCACGGCAATGGTTCCTGTCTTAGCCGCAAGGTCCTCACCCGACTGCCCCGACTTCCCTGCACTACCAGCATTGGCAAGTACCGTGCCTGTCAAAAAATCAATTGAACTGTCTTCCGTTGGCGGCAGACCAGAATCGACGCGTTGCATCATCTGGCTCCAATCGGGTTCGATGATACGTTCAAACCACAGTTCGTCTTCAAAGAACGATTCGGTGGGCATACTGCCTGTCCAGATATTGTTTTCGGTGTCCATACCCTGGAAGGCCTGGGCAAGACCAACGATGTCGTTTACCTGAAGGTCGGTCTGCACCGCACCCGAAAGTGCTCCAACAGTATTGGCAATAGTGCCCACGTCAGAAGCAAGGAGCTTGTTGGCAATGGCCTGAATAACCAGGCGCTGGTTGGCTGCACGATACACGTCGCCATTGCCGTAGTCAGAATAGGCATTACGGGCACGACACAGGATAAGAGCTTCCCAGCCACCCAGGGTCTGTACGCCCGCAGGCAGATAACCGCCCGCATCGTCATCCCAAATTTCCATGGGTACATTAACTTCGATACCGCCCAAGGCATCCACGACGTCCTGGAGACCATTCATGTCGATGAGTACAAAGTGCGAAATGCCCACACCCGCAAGCTCGCTCACGGTTGAAATGGCCAGTTCAGGCCCACCAAAAGTGTAGGCGGCATTGAGTTTTTGCTTTCCATAACCAGGCAAGTCGACCTGAGTGTCGCGCTGCATGGAAACGAGCGTGACCTGTTTTTCAATGGGGTCGATGCGCGCCAAGATAATAGTGTCGGTACGGTAGATGCCGTCAGTCGACATGTTTTCATTGCGGTCGATAGATTCGTCGGTGCCCAAAAGCAACATATAGAAGGGCTCCTGCGTGAGATTCGTTTCAACCAATACATCATTGACCGAAGAATCAACGCCTTCGGTAAGACGACTATTAATCCATTGAGCGTAGCCGAAGGCTCCAATGCCAGCTAAGGCAGCCACAATAAGAAGACCAGCAAGCACCTTGGTAAACATGCCCGAACGCCTGCGTTCCTTTTGCTTGGAATTAACGTAGCGATTAGCCGCAGCATTACGAGAATAGCGATTGTCGATTTCGTTTTTCGCCAAGGTTTCGTCAGAATCTTCATGCTGCGCATTCCGTGCCGTTTCATTCGCACGAGCGGCTAGGGCAGCTTGTGCAGCCCCCAAAGGTTCTGCCTGATCGAGCATGTCAATATAGGTGGGTTCTTCGGCATGACGTGCTGCCTGTTCAGCTTGCGCAGCAAGGCGCGCAGGCGATGTAGTAGTGCGTTGAGGTTTCTTTGCCATACGCCAATTATACCGTAGCTGCTCTTCACGCAAGATTCTTGTGACCAAACATCACATGCTGTTTTACGGTCACACGTTTACGCCACAAGGGCAATCGTAACGAATTAAAGCTTCAGGCGTTCTGCCATATAGTCACTCGCCGCTATGTCAATGGCGTCGTCGAGGGCGACCAAATTCGCTGGCAAACCTTTGCGCTCCAAGGCACGAGCCAAAATCCAATCGGCAAGTTCAGGGCTTTTTGCTAACACGGGCCCATGGACATAGGTGCCAACTACGTTCTTATACAGAATACCTTCGGTCGCATCGCCTTCATTGTTACCGATGCCTTTCAGCACGGTGCCAAATGGCTTAAGCCCATCTTCCAGAACGGTTACCCCCGCGTGGTTTTCAAAACCAATAACGGGACGTGCGGCCAATTCGGTCTGCACCGCAATGTTACCGACGATCCTTTCATGTTTGCCGTCGGCACGACCGCTCGTCATACCTATGACACCCAAACCTTCAAGTTCGTTTTCATCGATATGCCAGGTAGTGCCCAGAATTTGCAGACCCCCATCAATGGCAAGCACCACGCCATTGTCTTCTACATACTGCGCAAAGCTTTCCCTATAGGGAAGCAATTCTTCATACGCAAGACGTTGCTGGCGATCGAAGCCGTCTCCCAATACAACGATATCGACCTCTGAAAAATCGGGCGCTTCCCCACTTACGACAGTTTGTACATGCACGGGAATGCCACGCCATTCACAGCGCTTGGCCAGCACGGAAACATTTCCTGCGTCCCCACCCTGGTCGAGCAGGTCGGGGAACAGGTGCATAATGCGGACGGGATTGCCTTCGACCATGTGGCCTGCAGGGGGAACGGAAGCCTCAATTGGTTCTTCGAGGGGCTTGGATGCTTCAATGGCCTGAGGCGCAACAGACACTTCAGCCATTTTTACGCATTCTGCACGCACGACAGGCAAGCTCGTATAGTTTGCGATAACAAAGACTTTGTAATCGCTCGGCAAAGCCGCAACATAACGCATGAGTTCCGTAGCGTCTTCAACAATATGCGCCGCGACGCCCGCATACTTCAAGCGAACCTGCAGGTCGTTTGCGCGCATACCGCCCACAAAGACCTTGGTATTGGCTCGGCCGGCCAGCGCTTCAAAGTCCACGTCCCATATCCAACTTACGTCGTGGCCATCGCCTTCCATGTCGTTCACAAAAAAGCTTGCAACGACTGGTTCGGTTTCCTGAAGGACGAGTCCTAAGTTTTGATTAAAACCCGTAGGGTTCTTCGCCAGGTTCAACAGCACACTGCGCCCATGAACATCCATGTGCTCAAGACGGCCGTTATGCTGGTCGAAAGACTTCATCGTCATCTGAATAACATTGTTTGAAAGTCCAATGGAATGGCCTACGGTGTAAACCGCAAGCAAGTTGTACACCATATAGGCACCTGAATAGGGTGCCTCAATAGTGGCTATAGCGCCGCCTGCCACTGCCCGTTCATCGGACGCAGCAACCACGTCGAATTTCAAGCCACCAAGTCCAACCTCACAATTTCTCGCCATGAAACGCAGATGGGCGCGCTTGAAGTCGCATTTTGGACACGAAAAAGCTCCGAGCTGACTATAGGTACGATACTCATATTCGAGCATGCTATCGCACTGTTGACACATTTGTGCATCAACTGCGGAACCATATAAAGAATCGAGCCCTTCGCTCACACCAAATGGAATAGAGGCATGAGGGAGTTCTCGGGCAATCTTTTCACAATGCGGATCGTCAGCATTATAAACAAGTATGGTCTGAGGTGATTGTTGTAGGGCTTCAATAATGCTTTCCTGGATACGGTCGATTTCACCAATACGATCGAGCTGGTCGGGGAACAAGTTAAGCAAAACCACGTAGCGAGACTGCAGGTGGGGCAAGATTTTTGCAAGCCACAATTCATCGCATTCAAACACGCCCCAGTCTGAGTCATGGGCAGCAAGTAAGCTGGTAGCAACACCTGAATCGAGGTTAGCGCCAGTACGATTGCAAACAACGCGTTGACCTGCGGCAACCAGGCAATCCGCGAGCATATTTGTGACGGTAGTTTTACCGTTGGTACCCACTACGCAAATACTGCCACGTTGCAGTTTGCTGGCCATGTCGGCAATGATAGAGGGCTCGATATACAGGGCCAGCTTTCCTGGAAAGTTCCCCGCGGGCCTATGAAAAACATGGCGCAAGGTGGCGCTTGACATACTGCTTGCTGCTTCAGCAACTGATTTTCGGATACCCATTTCTGCTACTTTCGCCCGTAAACCATATGGAGGGAGTGCGCACAGAATATGTACAAACTCGCACCTCCCTTTGCTCTTTTTAGTATAATAGTCCCACATTAGTGTTACGAAGAAGTAAAAGACGCTAATGAACATATATTGGAGTGTAAGGGCAGCAAAAAACGGAATACACGCTCCGCGCTTGCAGGCGCACCAGCGTGAGAAAGCAGGCAAGATATGGCTGATAACATCAACGAAGAAAATTTGAATGAATGGGCTGCGGAAGCGGCAGAAGCGGGTCGCGTGAACCTCAATGACGGCACAGCGCCCAAGCGCGAAATCGTCATGCCTCCTGGTGGCGATTCCAAGGCGGCCGTATACAGTTACGGCACACAGAAAAAGAAGAAGCACACCGGTGCCATTGTGGCCGGTGTTATTGCTGCGGCTATCGCTGCTGGTGGCGCTGGTTTTGCCATTGGTGGCGGCAACCCGCTCGACGTGCTGCGGGGTGACGACGGCAGCAGTTCGGCTACCGTAAGCCTTGCAACAACCGATTCCAGCACGGCTTCTTCCAGTTCAACGGGCACTACCACAAGCTCGGCTTCAAGCTCAAGTTCCACAAGCAGCTCCAGTTCTTCGTCAAGTACGAGCAGCTCGAGCGCCAGCAGTTCAAGTGCTGCCGATTCGAGCGCCGCGAGTTCAACCGATGCTGCAAGCGAATCGAGCACCAGCGAACAGGCTGCTACCGCTGAAACGCAGGCAAGCACCGAAGGAAGCACCACCGAACAGCAGGCCACCGAACAAGCCACTACCGAACAGCAAGCGGCCCCTGCCCAGCAGGTGCAACCCGAATACAGCGATTCTGCCGATGCGGCACCCGCTTCGGGTGGCGGCTTCCATGAAGGCGACCCCTTCTGGGGCGTATGGGTTGGCGCTTTTAGTTCCAAGGCCAATGCCGAAGCCAGGCAGCAGGAAATGCGCAATCTGGGCTACCCCGACCCACGCGTTTACTGGTCGGCCGACTATACCGACCTGAACCAGGACGGCTACTGGGTAGTGGCTGCAGGTATTTATGACAGCGAAGCCAACGCGAAGTACCACATGGACAAGGCCAAGGGTGCATATTCAGACACCTACGTGAAGTACTCCGGCAGCCATAAGTAAGCCACAATACATCGCACACCTAAGGGCCCTTCGGGGCCCTTTTCATGCCAGTTTGCTTCCTCAATGCGTGCAGATTTGCGCTTATGCGCCAAGAAGCTTCCCTAAGGCGCTGAAGTCCGCCTCGAGCTGGGGCAAGACCGTATTGCGATTGCGGAGCGCATAAGCAGGATGGAAGACAGGGTACACCTTAAAGCGCCCCGCTACATGAATACGTCCGCGCAACTTGGTTACACCCAGGTCGGTCTTCAAAATAAACTGCGTGGCAAAATTGCCTACCGTCACAATAAATTCGGGATTGATAATGCGCGTCTGTTCACGCAGCCACGGGGTGCAAGCCTGTATTTCTTCAGGCAGTGGGTTGCGGTTGTCGGGCGGTCGGCATTTTAAGATGTTGGCAATATAGACGTCTTCGCGCGAAAGCCCTGCCGCTTCAAGCATTTCGGTAAGCAGCTTGCCGCTGCGCCCCACAAAAGGTTCACCCTGAGCGTCTTCTTCGGCACCAGGGGCTTCCCCCACCACCAGAACGCGAGCCTGCGGATTGCCTACCCCAAAGACCAGGTTCGTACGACCCTGCCACAGCGTGCAAGCCCGACAGGCGTCCGTTTCAATACACAATTGTTCTAAGGCCGCAGACATTAGCGATACACCCGCGGAAGGCGGCGCGAAAAATTGCACGCCACTTCATAATCGATGGTTCCAATAACACGCGCCATGTCGGTAAGACTGGTTGCTGCGTCTCCGTCGCGCCCGACGATAGTAACGACATCACCCACGTGCGGGTCGAGGCGCACGCGCGAACCGAAGGAACGCATATCGACTTCAAACATGCACTGGTCCATGCAAATAGTTCCCACCTGGCGCACAAGTTGACCCTGCAAAATGAAATCCCACTTACCCGAAAGACTGCGGTTCAGCCCATCAGCATAGCCAAGCGGGACCGTACAAATTTTTACGCTACCGGGACTGCGATAATGCAAACCATAGCTCACGCCTTCGCTCATAGGCACGGTTTTAACGTCGGTAATGCGCGCTCGTATTTCCATGGCGGGCCACAAATCCACCATGCCACGCGTTTGCTCGCAGGGATGGCAGCCATACATGGCGATACCCAGGCGCACCATGTCGAACTGAACGTCGGCGTAGCGGAAAAGCGCTGCCGAATTTGCCGCATGAACTATGCCAGGGTCTATACCTGCCGTCCGAAGGGCACTAATGGCGTTAATAAAACGACGCACCTGACTGTTAAAGTCGATGGTGTCCGTACTGTCGGCCGTAGCAAAATGGGTAAAAGTGCCCTCTTGGACCAGGGCACGATGGAAGTTTATCTGCTGCTCAAAGGCGATAACGTCTTCAGCGCGTACCCCAATGCGATTCATGCCCGTGTTCAGGGCCAAATGGAAGGGCGCCTTCATATTGTGCTTGTCTGCTTCTTCGGCATAGGCAAGCGCGAATTCTGCGGTATAGACCGAAGGAGTAATGTGCTTTGCCAGCAAAAGGGGTGCTGCCGTAACGGGCGGTTCAGCAAGGATAAGAATCGGAGCGGAAATACCGGCGTCACGCAGGGCAAGCGCTTCGTCGACCGTTGCGACGCCCAACTGTTCGGCACCGCTCGCGAGCGCCTTCTGGGCGCATTCGATCGCACCATGGCCATAGGCGTCTGCCTTAACCACGGCCATAAGCTTCACGCCAGGACGCAAGAAACGCTTTGCTTCCACCACATTATGCGCAACAGCTTCGAGATTAACTTCCATCCAGGCCCAGCGCCTGTCCATTACAGGAATAGCCGCAAGGCTCGAATCTTCAAAGGCGATTTCGGCCGCAGCCTGTATTTCTTCTTGGTCACGTGAATACTGGAACTGCGCTTGGTTCTTGCGCGCGAATCCCGTAAAGCCATTCAAAGTATCGTCTTGCATGGCATACCTTTCTTCTTGCTGATATCAGTATAAACCCCCGCTTGCTTCACGGGAAATAATAGGACTTCCACGGGGATTAATTCAATAAATGTTGCTTATAAGCCTACTTGTGCGCTTTAGCCAAACAACACGCTTCTCATAAGGGCGGAATAGGTACCAGCGTATACTGAATTCACATAAAATCCTACCGAATAGCTTGGTAGCAGCACAGACGGGAAGTGCTATGAATATTCTTGCAGTTTTTGGAGACAATGTACGTCACTATCGCATTGAGCGGAATCTTTCGCAGGAAGCGTTCGCAAAGAAATGCGGCTTACATCGCACCTATATTAGTGCGGTCGAGCGCCACAAGCGCAGCATTTCGCTTAACAATATTCAAAAGATTGCAGAAGCTTTAAGCGTAGACACCTATCTACTGTTCTTGGAACCAGGCATGACGGTGCCGCGTATTCACCGTCAAAGTTAACCAAACAGCGCAACAGCAATACAGCATGCAAGTCCTGCCATGAGCAGGGCTTTTTGTTTGAAAGAAAAGCTTTGCGCGTGCAGCTCTGTTGCCTTGCCTGTCCCATAGCAGCGGGCATCCATGGCAAGAGCAAGCGTGTCGGCACGACGATAGAGTCCTACAAAAAGTGGCACGAAAACGCTCGCCCAGGACTTAATACGGGTAAAAAGTCCCCCAGTATCAAAGTCGGCCCCCCGCGATGTCTGGGCCGCACGGAGCTGCTGGAATTCGTCGATACTCACCGGGATAAAACGCAGGGCAATAGATACTACTGTCGCAATGTCGTGCGTTGGAAGCCCAAAGCGTTCCAAGGGGCGCAAAAAGCTTTTGATGGCCTGGTTTATTTCAGTCGAAGACGTTGTTGTGGTTAACACAAGTGAAGCAATCAGGAGCAGTACGATACGCAATACATAATAACAGCCACGTACAAAGCCCTCTGGAACGAAACCAAAGGCACCCACGAGCGCTATAGCTGGAGTTTCGGCAAAAATACCTACAGAAACTGAACCGGGCATATGCGCTGGATCATAACTGCGTACATCGAGCACAAAGGAATTGACCAAGAGGCTTATAGCAAGAATGAACACAAGGGGCAACATGGTACGCGCAGCCTGCCCCACGTCGAGGCGCGCCAAGACAGCAGCCACCAGTGCGATAAGGGCAAGCAGACCAATTCCCCACCACGAATGTACACAAAAGAGCGCAATGGAATATGCCAGTACCAGCACTATCTTCACGCGCGCGTCTACTCCATGCACGCAGGTGAGACGAGGATTGTATGTCGCAATATTTACGGGCATTTCGGTTTTAGTATCGCAAGTGGTCGAAGTATTGGCCTTAAAGTGAAGCGAGGGCTGGAACCCCAACCCCCGCTCTCAATCTCAATGCAGCCGTGTTACTATTCGGCCTTTTCGTCAGCGTCCGTAGCTTCTTCGGCAGCTTCTTCGGTGGCTTCTTCGCTTGCCTCGGCAGCTTCTTCGGTGGCTTCAGCAGCTTCGGCTTCCGCTTCTTCAGCAGCGGCTTCAGTTTCTTCAGTAGCTTCTTCGGCTTCCGCAACCTCTTCGGTGGCTTCAGCTTCGGCAGCTTCTTCGGTAGCCTCAACGGCTTCTTCAGCGGATTCCGTTGCTTCTTCGGCTACTTCTTCAGCAGCTTCTTCAGCAGCGTCAGCAGCCTTAGCAGGCTTTTCTTCCTTGGCGGGCTTGTCTGCCTTCTTCTTTTCCTTCTTGGCCACCGGTTCAGTAACCAGCTCCAAAATGACCATAGGGGCATTGTCGCCCTTGCGGTTACCCAGCTTCATAATGCGCGTGTAGCCGCCTTCGCGATCCTTGAATTGGCCCTGTTCGACCTTTTCAAACACTTCGCGCACCAGTTCTGCGTCGCCCAGGGCCGCAATAGCCAGACGGCGGGAATGCAGGTCACCGCGCTTTGCCCACGTAATAATGCGATCAACATCGGGGCGAATTTCCTTGGCGCGAGCTTCTACGGTCTTGATGCGGTCGTTAGTAAACAGCGCCACGCACAGGCTCTTCTTCATGGCCTTAGTATGGCTGGCATCAGTACCGAGTTTGCGCCCTTTCTTGTAGTGTCTCATCTTTATAAACCTTGTCTCTTATTGCTTTAAGTTCAGTTCCATGGAAATGAGCTTGTCTTTCACTTCCTCGATGGACTTCGCACCAAAATTGCGAATGTTCAGCAGGTCGTTTTCGCTGAATTCAACCAGCTGACGTACCGAATGGATGCCGGCACGCTTCAGGCAGTTGTAAGAACGAACCGAAAGGTCCAGGTCTTCAATCTGCTTGTCCAGGTCGGCATTGGTTTCCTGGCCTTCAGGAGCAAAGATAGAAACAACTTCTACTTCTTCGTCTTCTTCGGTTTCGTTCAGGCTCAGGAATGCGCCCATGTACTGGGACACAATATTTGCCGCACGACACACCGCTTCTGTTGGGGTGATAGAACCGTCGGTTTCCACTTCCAGGATAAGCTTGTCGTAGTCGGTGCGCTGGCCCACACGGGTGTCGTCTACCGACTTAGCGCAGCGGCGCACAGGCGAAAACAGGCTGTCGACATGGATGATGCCGATAGGGTCTTCGGTGCGCTTGTTGTCGGCAGCGTCAACGTAGCCACGACCAACACCAATGCGGATGGTCATGTCAAGCTGGCCGCCGTCGGCAACCGTTGCGATAACGTGTTCAGGGTTGATAAGCGTAAACTCGGTGGGAACCTGCAGGTCTGCACCGGTTACCACGCAGGGGCCTTCGGCCGAAACATGCGCAGTCGCTTCCGTAATTTCGTCGTTAAGCGCTTGGAACACAAGACCTTTCACGTTCAAAACGATGTCGGTAATGTCTTCGATAACGCCTTCCGCCGTGGTGAACTCATGCTGCACACCGTCGATCTGGATAGCGGTAGCCTTGGCACCGTCAAGGGAACCCAGCAGCACACGACGCATGCTGTTACCCAAGGTGTCGCCATAGCCACGTTCGAGCGGCTCAACGATAAAACGCGAAACGGTTTCGTTCACTTCTTCTGTTGTAATAGTAGGCCTCATGAACTCTGTCATAGGTATATAGCCTCCTTAAAATACCGCGTATAGGTGTCAATAAATCGAAACTACTTGGAGTACAGTTCGACGATGAGCTGCTCGTTAATGTCCAGGTCGATCTGGTCGCGGGTGGGAAGGGACAGCACGCTGCCCTGCAGCTTTTCGATGTCCACTTCGAGCCATGCGGGAACCTGAACACGCTCGTTGGAAACCAGAGCGCTCTTGATAACCAGCAGGTCTTTAGCCTTTGGCGCCACAGCGATTAAGTCGCCGGGGCGAACGCGATACGATGGGATGTCCACACGCTTACCGTTTACGGTAATGTGACCATGGGTAACGGTCTGACGTGCTTCCTTGCGCGTGCTCGCAAAACCCAGACGGAACACGATGTTGTCCAAACGGGATTCAAGAATCGCCATCAGGTTTTCACCGGTAATGCCAGGCATGCTCTTGGCACGCTTAAAGTAACCACGGAACTGCTTTTCCAGAACGCCATATATAAACTTGGCCTTCTGCTTTTCGCGAAGCTGCATTCCGTATTCGCTTTCCTTGCGGCGGCGGCGGGGCTGGCGGATAGATTCCGTCTTGGCTTTTGAAGTGTAGCCAAGGTCTACCGGGTTAATGCCCAGCTGCCTGCAACGCTTCAGAACCGGAGTTCTGTTAATTGCCATTTCTCTCACTCCTCCTCAAACTAGACGCGACGACGCTTGCGCTGACGGCAACCGTTGTGCGGGATGGGCGTGCAATCTTGAATGGAAGCCACTTCCAGGCCTGCAGCTTGCAAGGAACGGATAGCGGTTTCGCGGCCGGAGCCAGGACCTTTTACGAACACAGAAACCTTCTTCAGGCCATGTTCCATAGCGATCTTAGCTGCAGCTTCAGCGGCCATCTGGGCAGCAAAGGGAGTGGACTTACGGGAGCCCTTAAACCCAACGGTGCCAGCAGACTGCCAAGAGATCACGTTGCCCGCAGGATCGGTGATCGAAATGATGGTGTTGTTGAAGGTGGACTTAATGTGAGCCGCACCCACAGCAATGTTCTTGCGTTCTGAACGCTTAATGCGTGAACGTACGTTTTTCTTAGCCATTTACGCGCCCCCTACTTCTTCTTGCCGCCGATTTGCTTGCGCGGGCCCTTACGCGTACGAGCGTTAGTGTGGGTGCGCTGACCGCGGGTAGGAAGACCCCTGCGATGACGCAGACCGCGATAGCAACCGATTTCCATCAGGCGCTTCACGTTCTGGCTGACTTCGCGGTGGAGGTCGCCTTCAACGGTGAGGTTTTCATTAATGTAGTCGCGCAGTTTTGCCAGGTCGTCTTCAGACAGGTCCTTGACGCGGACGTCTGGGTCGACACCGGTTTCTGCAATAATCTTCTTGGCCGTGGTCAGGCCAATTCTCGATGCGCTATTCACGAGGAAGGTCAACACCAACTAAACGTGCCATGTTTTACCCTCCTTTAACCCTGGCGCTGCTTGTGACGGGGGTTTTCGCAAATAACCAAAACCTTGCCACGACGCCTAATGATCTTGCATTTGTCGCACATCTTCTTGACCGAAGGACGTACCTTCATAGTTAATTCCTTTCGGTAATGTATGTGTTTCTATATAGCCACACCCAGCCGCAGGTGATTTCTTTCTTCATTGCACTGCGCTTCGGCTTTAAGCGCAGATAACTTTTTGTGCGAAGGGCAGCCAAAACCCTTTGTGTATCTCCACAAAATCCGCACGTTTACAGGCCCTAAAACCTGCAAAAACCGGCACTATTTGTACCGGTAGGTAATGCGACCACGTTCCAAGTCGTATACGGAAAGTTCCACGGTCACCTTGTCACCGGGCAAAATTTTGATGTAGTGCATACGCATTTTGCCCGAGATATGTGCCAATATCTTGTGGCCATTCTCCAGTTCAACCCTAAACATTGCGTTTGGGAGGGCTTCGAGAACGGTACCCTCAAGTTCGATGACATCTTCTTTGCTCAAAAGCAATCCTCCATACGTTTTGCCTTTTACACAGCGACCGATAATGTTAGCAAAAGTGCAGGTGGCTATGCAAACAAGCACACAGGGTCTTCACCTTTTTGTGGGTGGGCAAACATATATCCCTGCTGCAAAAGTTTCATGGTCAAAACGAGTAAAAAGGGCGGGACTTAATGCCCCGCCCAACGTGTTACATACGCACCTTTTAACGCCCCACGAGGGTATCGAGGTCAACTTCGCCGCAAATTGAACCATCTGCCAAAGCTGCATCGATGGTGGCCTGGTCGTACCCGAGTTCCTGCATAACGGCAATGGTGTCGGAACCCAGCTTGCCCGTTGGGGCAAATTCAGCCGTTTCGAGCAGTTCAAACTGCACCGGAGCCGTTGGGCACCAACGCCCACCAGCAGGATAAGGAACCTGCTTGATGTATTCGTTGACGATAGCGTTTTCGTCTTCGTAAATGTCGGTTGGCGTTTGTGCCGGTTCACACGGCATGTCATTTTCCTTGAACATAGCAAGCAGCTGATCACGCGTAAACTGCGCAAAGCCGTCGTCAAGAATCTTTACAACCTGGGATGCCAGACCCTTGGCATTCACCGCGTCGATGCTTGCCATGTCGGCGTCGCCCTTTAGGTCTTCACGGCCAATGAGTTCAAGCACGCGCGGCCAGTCGCGGTCGTACTCAGGCAAGCACAGCACAACCCACTTTTCGTCGCTTGAGCGGAACACGTTGTTTAATGGATTGTTTACTTCCAGACGGCTCTTCGGATAAGGATTGCCATACTGAGCAGAAACCATACCCGTCGAAAGCGCATAAATGCCCGCATGCTGAAGTGCACAGGTTACGTATTCGCCCTGGCCAGTCTTTTCACGCGCAATGTAAGCAGCCAGCAGACCTGCACACAAAAACATTGATGCCTGGAAATCGCCGTAGCCATTGGTGGGAATCATGGGGAAGCTGTCCTTATCCACCGTGGTACCAAAGACGCCACCACGACCCATGTAGCAGGTTACGTCAAAGCCCGCGGCGTCCTTTTCGGGACCTTTCTTCCCATAACCTAAACCATGACCCATGATAAGACGCGGATACTTCGCATGGAGGCTTTCCCAGTCCAAGCCCATCTTTGCAAGGCTTTTCGTGCGCGTGTTGGTAATAAAAATGTCGGCGTCGGCCAAGAGCTTATTAAAGGCTTCCAGGCCCACTTCAGACTTAAGATTAAGACTGATGCAACGCTTATGCATATTAGCCATGTCAAACGCAAGGTTTTCTTCGTCGGTATAGGGCATGCCATACACAGGCGCCTGGTTAACACGGGTGGGGTCGCCCTTGGAAGCTTCAACCTTAATAACCTCTGCACCCCATTCGCCCAATACGCGACCGGTGGTGGGAGTTGCCAAGAAGGTCGTGAGGTCGACAACCTTTACTCCATCTAGTGGTTTAGTCATTGTTCTTCCCTTCTATTCAAAAGGGGACCACGTGGATACCCGCGTAATCCCCTTTTTGCCTATTTAGTCAGCAAGTTGCTCAAGCCAAATTTAGAAGTTGTACTTAACTTGGCCTTCCTTGTTCTGGCATTCGCGAGCGATGGTGATGCGCTGTACGTTCGGCGCACCTTCTTCAAGCCACATGGCGCGGCAGTCGCGATACAGACGCTCGGTAGGACCATAGGGGCTGTCCTCGAAGTAGCCGTCGCCACCGAAAATCTCGAGCATTTCGTCGGAAACCTTCTTCACCGTTTCGATGGAGAACAGCTTGCAGATAGCAGCCTTTTCGGTGATGTACTCGTTCTTCGGGTCGATGTCATAGTCACGCGCAAAGTCATAGATGGCGGTGCGCAGCACATGGATCATCATCTGCATGTCGGCAATCTTGGCCTTGATCATCTGGCGCGTAGCAATGGGCTTGCCAAAGGTTACGCGGTCATTGGCACGACGCAGGGACATTTCAAGCATGCGCTGAGCCATACCCAGGTTAGACATAGCGATGTGAACGCGGGAAACGGAAAGGCTGTGGATAGCAACTTCCATGCCCTGACCTTCTTCACCCAGCAGGTGCTTCGGCTCGAGCTTGACGTTGGTGAACTTCAGGCCTGCATGGCCAGCACCGCGGCAGCCCATCATATGAGGCATTTCGATGATTTCAAAACCAGGAGCATCGTCGGGTACGATGAATGCGCTCAGGCGGTCGTCCTTGGTCTTGTTGGGGTCGGTAACCGCGATAACATAGGTGTAGTCAGAGCAGTCGGTGTGGGAAATGAGCCACTTTTCGCCATTGAGCAGGTAGGTGCCGTCAGGCTGCTTTTCGGCCGTCGTGTGCAGGTCGGCGCCCGTACCACCGGTCTGCTCGGTAAGAGCAAAGTTCACATAGACAGACTTGTCCTGGAACTTGTTCATCAGTTCGTCCTTCATTTCCTGGGTGCCGTAGTCGTCCAGGATGCGCCAGTTCAGGTCAGCTGCGTGGTGCAGATGCATGCGCATACCGCCAGGACCGCGAGAGAACTCTTCCTGAACACGCAGGATCTCAAGCTCGTTCAAGTCCCATCCACCATACTGAGAAGGCAGATAGTAACGATACAGATCGTTTGCCTTGGCCAGTTCGTAGAATTCCTCGGGGAACTTGTTGGTTACTTCGATTTCCTTCTGCATTTCGTCGAATGGGCCTTCTGCCAATTCGCGAATCTGCTTCAGATAAGCCTCAAACTGTTCGTCGGTGATTTTCGCATTTGGATTCATTGGTCCTCCTTATTAACTTGCGCGTTGGACATACAAAAAGCCTTGCTTTCCGTTACACCCATTTTGCAACCACAAAGACCAGAAATCCAATTGATAGCAACACGCGTTTCGTAACTTTTTTATTTCATAAATTTATACATGGCCCTGAACTGGGCAAATAGAGGCATTATGATTGGGCACGCCTAAACCCAGCGTCACTTTCCCCTGCACCACTCGCCCGCATACGGTCAAAACCCATACGTACAAGGCCCAAACCATCTACATAAATATAGGCTGCCATTCCATACTTGCAGCGAAACATGCATTCTTCACACGGGTCTGAATCGCAATAGCAATAGGCGTCTTCGTCGGCAAAGGCGAAGGTTAGTGGCGAATACTTTTTGGGTGTCAGGTATTTAAGCTGGGTACCAGTAAATGTCTTGAGCGCAACCCATTCAATTTTATAGGGCGCACCCATTTTAATATTCCACTTCACTTTGACGCAGTTAGCGTTAAAACCACCGCGGAATTGAAAGTCGAACGTGATGTCTTCTGGCAAGTCGCCCACGTCGAGCAGAGGCATGACTTCCATGGGTGTACCACACGCTGCACAGAAGGGCGCTTCCATGTTTTGGTAGGGCAATTCGACTATCTTCGAGCGCCCGTCCCCAGAATAGTCTATGTCAGCGCCGCTCGTTATACCCTGGTATACGTGCCCGCAATTTGGGCAACGGAAAAAGGGTAGATCCGCTTCAGTCACACGTGGCTTCCACGATGCCTTCGAACGAGTCGCTGAAAAAACTTGCTGCGACATGGGCTACTCCCCGTCTGTACGAGTCATACGGAACAACAATTCTTTGGCTAGCTCGTAGCGCTTAACCTTGCCTGTTGCAGTAAGAGGTATTTTATCAATGAATTCGAGGCGTTCGGGACGCAAACGCTTAGGTACACCGATGCTGTCCAAATAGGCAATAACTTCATCAAGTGTTGGCGGATTGCCACTTGGCACCACAAAGGTACAGATGCGTTCTCCCAGGCGTTCGTCGGGCATTCCGATGGTGGCGTGTTGGCCAATACCGGGGCACCCTGAAAGCAGTTCATCTATTTCATGCGCTGAAATATTCTTCCCACCGCGGATAATTATTTCTTTCTTACGCCCGTTAATACGTATGCGCCCCTGCTCGTCCATATAGCAAAGGTCGCCACTATAGAACCAACCTTCGTCATCAAGCGCTTTATTGGTGCGTTCTTCGTCGTCAAGATAGCCGACGAACATATGCGGCCCGCGCGATGCTTCTTCACCTTGCACGCCCGCAGGAACAACCTGGTGGTTTTCATCCACGACGCGCACTTCAATATGCTCATAGGGAATACCCGACCACGCACCATTCCATTCCACGCAGTGCTCGGGTGGTACATATATATGTGGGCAGCTTTCGGTCGACCCATAGGACTCGCACAGCAAAACATCGTATTCGAAAGCATGCTGCACCAAGGCGGACGGCACGGGCGCTCCCCCGCATAAAAACAGGCGCAGACTCGGTACCCTGCGATCCGCTTGGTCCAATTCGGACAGCAGGTCATAGATAAATGGTGTGGCACCATGCGACCACGTGCAGCCATACTGGTTAATAAGATCCACGGCGTCTTTTGCCGAATATTCCTGCTGAAGAACGGTGCTACCACCGAGCAACATAACCGAAATCATGCCATGGAAAAAGCCCGTGGCATGATTGAGCGGCGACGGCATCCACATCACGTCGTCGCTCGTTAAGCCCAAAGGAGAAAGATACGACCGTTCCGAAAAGAGAATCGTGTTGTGGGTGGTTAACACGAGCTTAGGAGGACCTGTGGTACCCGACGTAGTAAGTATGCACGCCACGTCGTCGGAAGCAGATCCTGCAAGCCCTGTATATGGTTCATGACTTTCCAAAACCTGGGAAAGCACCGGATACGCTTCGTGTGCGGTCGGTATTTCACGGTCTACGAAGAGCACCGCCTTAAGCGTAGGAATCTGGTCTTCAATCCGCAGGAAAATATTTTCGACACTAATGCCGCGGTACGTAGTCGGGCAAATAAAGGCCGAAGTCTTGGCCTTATTCAAAGCATAGATAATTTCTGTTTCGCCACAGTTTATGGACAAGGGATACATGACCGCGCCAACCTTCAGGCAGGCAATATAGATGATACAAAACTCTGCCCACTTGGGCATTTGGAAGGAAACGACATCGCCTGTTTCTATACCTACTTCACGCAGCCAGGTAGCTAAACGTGCAGCTTTTTCATCTATTTCGGTGTAGGTATAACTCGAACCGCAATCATCGGTGATATAGGTTTTTGGGCCGTACTTGGCAGCGCTTGCACTCCAAGCATCGATAAGGGTTTCAGTCCCCCATAGACCCTTTTCGTAATAGTCCTGTTTAAGCTTCTCGTTTATTTTCAGGTTTTCAATCACGGTGTCTCTTTCGTAATAGAACCTGGTTTACCTTCCCGAGTGCTGAAACAGTAATCAGCATGCTTTTAGTGTACCGTGATATAAGAGCAACAATTTATAAATGTTGGCGCTTATATCGCTCCAAAACTATTCAAAAATATTTTGCGCAGTTTTCGCATGCCAGATTTTGTCCACATCAACTCTTGCGTGCTCTTGATAAATTTTGCCCTACCTTTTTTAGTATTCTCTTCGTATACTAACAGGTATAATACAGATTCAAGGGGGGCGCTTGTTAAGCCCTCAATGATGTATTGCTTATTTGTGGGGGAAACGGGTGATGTTGTGAATCTTGCTCAGTTGCAATACTTCTGCAAGCTCGCTGAACTTCAGCATTACACCAAAGCTGCCGAAGAGCTCTTCATTACCCAGCCCACCCTGTCCAATTCCATTTCCCGCCTTGAAGACGAATTGGGCGTTCCCCTTTTTGAACGTAAAGGGCGCAATGTTTACCTTACCAAGTACGGACACGAGTTTTATGACCATGCACGTGCAGCGCTTGAAACACTCGAACGCGGCACGCAGCTTGCTCAGGCTCAGGCAGGACAATTGGGTGGCACTATAGACATCGGTGCCATTTATCCTATCCAGCGTGACTACCTGCCTTCGCTTATTCATGAATACCGAAATGCCTATGGTGACGGGCCTTCCATTAGTGTTCATCAGGGCCTCACCCTGCCTCTTGTCGCAGGTATAGAAGACGACACGTTCGACCTTGCCTTCGGTGCTTTTGTCCCTGGCAAGGAAGACAAACTTGCTTTTGAACTCGTGCTCTACCAAAAGCTCATCGTTATTGCGCACAGCAATAATCCCCTCGCGTCACAACGAGAAATTGACTTGGCAGACTTGCGGGGACAATACATTGTGTCCTATACCCTGGGGCGTCCCATTGGCAACGAAGTCGCTACCTTGCTTGCCGATGCCCATTTGTCGGCAAATGAAACTTGCGAAGATGAAATTACTCTTGCGTCCATGGTGCAAAGCAATAAGAATGCCGTCGGCTTAACCCTTGAAACCATTGGTCTTAGTTCCTTTGAAAACCTTGTGCGCATTAATTTAAGGGACGTGCCCGACAACTTCCATGGCGTGTATCTCATTTATAAAAAAGGCACCTACAAAACGCCTGCAACTCAGCACTTTATTGAAACAACACGCGCATTTACCTGGCCCATAGAAGAATCGGCAGAATAAAGAAAGATTCTTATCGAGCTGTCTTAGGATGCAGTATCTTCCTGTATAGACTGCTGCTTCTTGAAGGCTTCTCGGTTCTGCGTAAATTCACGTTGCATAGCAGCTGAGCGTTCGTCTTCTTCTTGCTGACGCCGCTTGTTTTCCGCATAGTCGTTGCGAATCTTGGTATTGTCGGCAAGAAGCAGGTAGAGCACGATACCTGCGATAAGGCCAACACCGCCACCACGTGCAAGAATGAAACCAGCCATCATGCCTGCAATTCCTTGGTCGAGTTTGTCGCGCACAAGATCAAAGCAGATCTGCGCACAGACAAAGCCCTGGATGCAAAGCACAACAACCAAAATAGCGGCCGAAGCCGATGCAGCAGCTTCATAAATTGGATAGATAAACAGACCAACCACGGTAAAAATAATGTTTGTACCACTTCCGTCGTAAATTGAGTCCATCCCCTGGCGACCCGACTTCTTGTAGCGCTGATACGTTGCCACGCAGTACGGTGCAGAAAGCGGACCAGCCAGTGCCGGATAGGGCGCAAACAGGGCAAGAATAAAATTGCGGATGCCGCAGATAACATTGGTACGGTTTGGATCAAATTCAATATATTCGTCGTCGCGCTGCGCCTGTTCACCGAGTTGTTGCACGGTAATAAAGTCGCCGTATGCAATAACCCAGGCGATAAGGGCAATGGGCAAAGCACTGATCCAAATGCTTGGTTCTGCCCAGCCAATAAAGAAGGGCGAAACCGTGGTAATAAGCAAACCGAAATCGGGCACTTTAAAAAGCTGTCCGGAAAATTCGTAGGCAAATTCCCCTGAAATACCCCCCGCTATAAAGAGGGCAAGCACCGCCCAGAGAAAGCTGTAGTTGCCCAATATCTGCAGCACACGATTACCTTCCATGTGCTTACGTACGCGCTGGCTAAACATGAGCAGGAAGACTACCGTAAGACCACAAAGACAACCGATAGTAACCGTATCGACCGCACCGCCTTGCTGAAGACGTACATATACGGCGTTGACGCCAGCGCCCAATACGATGCCGCCCTTTACCGCAGGCGGAACTAAAGTATTAAGGCGCTTCGATAAACCGGTGAGTCCCAGCACAATAAAGAGCACAGCTAGTTCAAGCTGAACCGCCGTAAGCGCCTGAAGGCGCACCGCTCCTTCCGGGAAGCCTTCCAAATAGACAATAACAATAGCCATGGCAGGGGTAATCCAACCACAGATAGAAGGTTCGCCAAGCAACCAATTAAGCATGTACATCATAGTTTCGAGCACGACCAAAGCCCAGGCAACTTCAGGATCAAGCCCCAAAGTAACGGTAAGCACAGCTAAGGCACCATAGCTGGTACAGGCATTCATAAGGCCCGTGACAATTTCAGGCGGGGAGATTTTGAAATGGATGAAGGGTAAGCGAATGCGTAATAAACCGAAAGGAATATAGGGTTGAATACCGCCATCGGTACGCTTCATAAAAGCCATGACTTGCCCTTTCACGCTCTTAAAAACTGCCCCGAATTCTGAGCATGTAAGAAAATGTACTTCGCAGAGCATGCGTTTCAATGGACAGATTTTTAATTCTGTGGGATTACAAGTCTATCATCTGCTTTTATTTCAAAAAATAATCAAACAGCGCAAAAAGTATCACGAACAACAATTGGAATATTGAAGACGGCCGACATAGTATGGTTGCTGGAGTGTAGTGTTGTTCGTTTTGACATGTACAACCAGGGCATGTACGGCTAACAGTTCACTTCAGAGGAATCATTTTTTAATCAAGGAGGACAAAGTGAGTGCTGTAGAACATGCGAAGAAATACTTGTTCGCTATTGTCACGGTATATATGTGCTACCTGACACATGGCGTTCAAGCTATTATCTTCAGCCAAAACCAGGTCGACTTTTATACCCAATGGGGCTTCACCGACCACGCCTTAGGTGCCGCTGCTGTTTCCACGGCAATTGTGTGGACTGGTGTTGGTAAGTTCATTTCCGTATGGGCCGGCGGTGAACTTTCCGACCGCATTGGACGTAAGATTCCCGCTGTCCTGGGTGGCGTCCTTTACATTATTTCATTCATTATCATGCTGACCACCACCAATGCCACGGTTGCTGCCGTTGCCGGTTTCCTTACCGGTGTAGCCACTTCTGGTTTCTGGGATGGTTCTTTGTATCCGGCAATTGCTGAAGCTAACCCTCGTCAGTCTGGTGCAACCACTATTGGCATCAAGGCCGTTATTTCGGTTGCGGGCATCATCTACCCCATCTTTGCTGCCCTGAACGCAAACCATGTATATGACAAAGCTACCGAAACTATTGTTACTACCGCAAACACAGGCGACTGGCACATTAACATCTGGATTGCCATTGTTCTTTCGGTTATAGCAACCATACTCGCCATTATTACGCCGTTCATCTACGACGACAAGCGCAAGCAGGTTGGCGAAGACGCTGAAGGCAAGGCTGCTGCCAAGAATGCTGCTGAAGCTGAAATTCAGGCCGCACGCGATGCCATGCTTCAAAAGCCCAGCTTTGGCGTTCAAGCAGTTACCTTGCTCTATGGTTTTGTCATCATGTTTATCATGTATGGTGCTCAGCAGTACTCCAAGCAGTTTGGCCAGGCTCACCTAGGCCTCGACCCGGTTGCTGCTGCTGGTATGACCTCCATTTATACCGCTGCTTCCCTTGCCGCTGTGCTCTTCTGGGCCTTCATGATGGGCAAGCTTCGTTGGAATCCCACTAAGGTTATCCTTATCGACTCCATTATTGCTATCTGTGGTCTGGGCATCGTGCTTTTGGCTCTGCCTCTGGGCATTGGTGCTGGTGCGGTGTATGTTGGCATCGCTCTGCTGGGCTTCGGCGCAGCTGGTGGCATGCTGCAAACTGGTGTTACCCAACGCCAGCTGTACTGCCCTGGCCCCCGTGGTCGCAACGTTGGTATGTACTACACCTTCATGGGTGCTGCTTCGGTATTCCTGCCGGGTATCGTAGGTGCCATGACTGCCGCCACGGGCGAAGCAAACGCGGTTTGGGTCATGATGATCCTCCTGCTTGCTGCAGCAGTTCTTTCCTTGCTCATGGCATTCTATCTGGTTGGCCAATTCAAGAAGCAATTCGGCTACAGCGCCATGGCCAAGATGCAGGACTAACTCTTACAAAACATATTCATGTGCAAGCTATCTCCCCCTATATAAGCTTGACACATGCAAGCGACCCCGCCCACACAGGCGGGGTCGTTCATAAAAAGCAAGTATTTACAGAAGCCGAGTTATGAGCCAAAGCGTTCAAATAAAGAAATAGAGACAATTCTGTGCCGCAAAGATAAAGCAATAGAGAACTTGCTATTATTAAATACGTAAGATGAAAGAAAGGCATGAGCATGAACATAAACTTCCGCTTTGCAACAGCCGAAGATACCGCGCTTATTCTTAAGTTTATTCGTAAATTCGATCAATTCCAGCACAACATGGATACGGTCACTGCTACGGAAGAATCACTCAAGAAATGGTTTTTTGAAGAAGGGAAAGCAGAAGCCCTCTTTGCGCTCGACGGGGACAAAGAAATAGGTTTTGTGCTCTGCAACCATAGCTTTTCTGCCCATCAGGGGAAGCCAGCACTGTTCCTTGAATGCTTCTTTATCGAAGAAGAATATCGTGGGCAGGGCATTGGCGCGGCGCTTATTCGCAAGGTTGCCCAGACATGCATCGAACGCGGCTGGGTGCGCGTGGAATGCAATAGCCCCGACTGGAATGCCGCAAGTGTTAAGTTCTACAACCACCTTGGTTTTGAAGAAATGAATGGCTGGACGGTATATCGCATTGACGGCGAAGCTCTCGATGCTCTTGCAAATGGAAAGAAGCTCGACTACAACGAAGAAATCTAGGCAGGGCACGAACTTATTGCCCCGCACCTTCTTCACGCGCGTAACGCTCGAGGAGTAATGGAGCGGCAATGCGCACCATAATCTGATCGGTGCCTTCAGCAATCTGGTTTCCGCGGCAATCTTGCCACATCCAACTCACGCGTTCACTTTCGGTATAGCCACGCCCGCCAAAAATCTGAAGCGCGTCGCTTACCACTTCGGTTGCCGCGGCGGGTACATAGCGCTTCATCAACGCCACCGAAAGACGCTTACCTTCCGCGCTGTGGTCAAGATCCCACGCAGCCCGATAAACCATATTGCGCATATTAACGAGCTTCACTTCCATGTCCACAAGCATTTGCTCGATTTGCTGGAAGCTCCCGATATTGGTACCAAAAGCCATGCGAGTATTTGCATGTGCCACCGCGTCTTCCATGGCAGCCTGCGCCATACCAAGCGACTGCGCACACACCATCAAGCGCCCCACTTCAAGAATATGAAAGAGTTGGGGGAAGCCCGCACGCGCGGAGTTTTCAAGCTTTTGCGCAGGGTCAAGCACCACTTTTTCAAAAATAACGTCGGAAAATGGCAGGATCTTCTGTCCAATTTTGTCGATGGGATACGCGCTAATACCGGGGGTGTTCAGGGGCACAAGCCAGAATGAAAGTGCCGGATAGCGCCCTTCTGGTGCTGTTTTATCGATTGCGGCCACCATAATCGATGGAGCGAATTCACCGTTCACGACAAAGGTCTTGCGACCATCAAGGACAAGCCTGCCCCCCTCTTCGTAAACAACGGTTTCCATTCCCATGGTGTCGCTGCCAGCCCCCGGTTCAGAAATCGCCAAGGAAAAGGCCAAGCGCCCCGATGCTCGGTACGCTTCTTCAATAGGAGCAATTTGGCTCGAGGCGGCAAATTCGCGCATGATAAGAAGGTTCAGTAAATCGTTACCGAAGGGAAGCGAAATGCCTGCGCTGCGGGAAAGCTCTTCCATGATAAGTGCTTGGGTGAGGAAGGCCCCTGTTGCAGCGTGGTCGCCATTTTCGGGAAAACTATAAAACAGGTCGGCTATCTGTTTGCAGACGTCGTCGGGCAAGCCTCGTTCGCGCTGCCAGCTGAGCACTTCGTCGTGCGAAAACAAACGCTCACCAAGCCCGCGAAACGTGCGCACCATTTCCCTTTGTCTTTCAGAAATTTGATAATCCATGTCTCCCATTATCATAAAAGAAGTCATGCGAAAACAGCAGTCTTAGTCGGCAAATAGCTGGTGTTTTATCTCTTCGATAGGCATGTCCACGTTATACCAAATTTTTTCGCCCGCTGCGGCCTGCTCTATCATCATGCCCAGACCAGAAATTGTCGTGCACCCCTTTGCCTTGGCGTCCTTGATAAGCTGTGTTTCACGCGGATTATAGATGGCATCGGCCACGACCATGCCCTCTTTAATAAGGGCGCTTTCAACAGGAGTGTCGGTACAGTCGATGCCCATGCCTACGCTTGTGGCATTCACGAGGATATCGGCAGCGGCAATACAAGTTGCGAGGTCGTCCGTATTGTTCATGTCGTGCAAAACTACCTGGCAGCCCGTCTTGGCTACCACACGGTCTATGAGCCCCTGCGCCTTCAGATAGCTCTTACCACCTGCGCGCGCAAACACATCGATATGACCAACGCCGTCAAGCGCCACCTGTACTAAAATAGCACTTCCCGCTCCACCGGGGCCAAGTAATACCATCCGCTTACCTGCTGCTTCAACGCCATGCTTGGCAAGGTTTGCCATAAAGCCCACCCCGTCGGTGTTGTAGCCGATGGCCTTGCCATCGACGCACTTCACGACATTAACCGCCCCCATAAGCTCGGCTGCATCGTCGAGCCCATCGAGATATTGAATAATATCCTGCTTGCAGGGCATGGTTACATTGCATCCATCCCAACTATCCATCGCCTTAAGGGCAGCGACAGTCGCGCCCAGACCGTCGGCTTCTACATCGAAGCACAGATACACGGCGTCAATGCCCAAAAGCTCGAAAGAAAGATTGTGCGTTGCAGGCGACATAGAATGGCTGGTTGGTTTGCCTATCAAACCGATAAGACGGGTATGCCCACTAATGCGATTCGCTTCTGGCATATGATTCCTCCTTATGCCGCCTCGGTTCTTAAGAGTATCCTAGGGAAGAACAAAAAGAGTAAAGCTGGCTTCAGCAATAAGCTTTTCCGCTTCGCTCATAACACTGACATGATGCACGAGCGTGCTGCGTCCGTTATGGCTTGTAGAAGTCTCGACCAGTAAGGATTGGCCGAGTTCGCAACGCCTTATATAGTTAATAGACCCATTAAGCGCCACGTTGTTCTTCCCCAATGTAGAAGCGGTCATACCAGCTGCAATCTCACAGAGGGTATAGACCAGTCCACCATGCACATTGCCATGAAAATTAGCAAGGCTTGCTGGCGGGGTAAAGCAATAAACAACGTGACCTTCTTCGGCCTGGGTAATCTCGATGGATTGCAGATCTGGCAATGCAGGAATGTTTTTTCGCAGATCTTCTTCGGTAAATGAAACATAACCGCTCTCTTTGGTCTGTTTCTTGTTTTTGCTAAATAGTCCCATGATTTTTAAAGATTAAATGGTAAATATTAAATATTAGATTATGGCCGATGAAATGGCTTGCGGT
>CAJOJB010000023.1 GCA_905234635.1 uncultured Eggerthellaceae bacterium
CCAAAACATGGGCAGCAAGCGTACCATAGGGGTACACACGTGTCGTACGGTTTTCGCAGCTCACACCAGGGAAAGCATCGGCGTGTTCACCGATATAAGCCAGGTTGCGCAAGCTTGCATCGCTTGCCACCACACGCGTGTTCTGCGCACCCGACGATGCATTCAAAATGCGCTGACGCACCACAGGTGCAGGAATGCCCAGCAAGGCGGAAAGGCGCGTAACCACGTCGCGATTGGCGGCCACTTCTGCTTCGGCAAGCACGGTATAGGCCGAACGGTTTTTAATGAGCGCTTCCCCACCGAATTCGTAAACCTGGCCGCGGGGCGCCGGCTTATACACCGTGGTGTACAGATTTTGCTGGGCCTTACGTGCAAATTCGGCTTGCTGCATAACTTGCATACTCCACAGCTTGGCCGTAAGCGACCCAAACACCGCAGCGGCAAACACGCCCACGGCCACAAAACGCCCGCGCAAGGGTTCTGCAGGGGTGCCAGACACGCCTTGTTCGGTTGCTACTTGCACCGCTGCCTTGGTGCCAAAACCAGTCGATTGTTCTTCGGCAACCACGCCGACGGTGTCGATGGCGTTAACCTGCTGTTTGCTCACCATCTTCGATGCGCTCGATTCTCTGCGGCGACGCGCCACAATAAGCGCCACAACAGCTAGCGCAATCAGAGTGATTATGCCCGCAATAATCGCGAAAAGCATGGGCTCACCTATTTCAGCGGACCCACCGAGGCCATAGCAGTTTCACCTAGGCTCAGCAAACGACGCATGGCAAGATAGCACAGCACAGCAATGACGCAGTCATACAAAGCTTCTGGGATGGCGATGAGCAAAAAAGCATCGGCTGCGGAATAGGTCGATGTCATTGCCACCATAAAAGCCGCGTGAAGAAAATGCACCACGATGGTAAAAGCAATCACGATAATGCAAGACACAAAAAGTGTTCCATTGCCAAAGGTCTTCTGGGCAAAGTCTATGGCAAGGGCCGCGATAAAGGGCACCAACAGGACCGTAGCCTAGCAGGTCGCCTATCATACCGAGCACAAACACCAGAACGTATACTTGGTTGCGCGGCAACACGAGCGAAATGGCCACGGCATAGGCAATAATGAAATGAGGCATCGTGCCCATAATGGCAATATTGGGTGCCAATACAATTTGCAGCACCACCGCAAGCAGGGCACCCAAAATCGCTATGCCAAAACGCCCGCTCATGCTTCGCCCTCGCTGTAGCCGTTGTCGTAATCGTAGTTATATTCGTCGCCTTCATTGCTTTGGAAGTACCCCGTACCTTCGTCGGGGATGCCGTCGCCATCAAGGTCGATCATCTTGTCCTTTTCTTCTTCGTCCTTGTCTTTCAAGTCTCCTTCGTAGGGCGAAGTCATGGAAGTGACCACATACACTTCTTCGAAAGGTCTGTCGCTGCCCGTTGGCTCAATAATAATCTTGCGCGAACCCGCAGCAGCTTCGCCTTCAACCTTAAGCACCGTACCCACCATAATGCCGCGATAGTAACCGCCACCGAGGCCCGAAGTAAGCACCACGTCTCCGGGCTGGATTTCTATTTCGTCGTCAATGTCTTCAAGGTAGAGCAAGCCCTCAAGCGAACCATAAACGATGCCTTCTTCACGGTTGGACTGCACAATAACAGCAATACCCGACTGCGAATCTTGGATAAGACGCACGTCGGCACTGTGTTCGGTCGTAGAAACCACCTGACCAATCAGGCCCGAAGCTGCCATAACGGGCAGGCCCGCGCGCACCCCTTCTGCCGAACCAGCATCGATGGTGATAATGCGATTCCAGGCGTCCGTTGCGCGCGAAAGAATACGCGCCGAAATGCCTTGGGCATTGTAGGTATTCTTTACTTCGAGCAGACCTTCCAAACGCAAGGCTTCCTGGCGATACTCTTCCAATTCCGCCACGGTTTCACGCAGTTGTTGGTTCTGTTCACGCAGTGCCACCAGGGAATTTGGGTCAGCCGTTAAGTCTTCCACGCGATTAGCGATACTATTTTCCGTGGCAGACACGCCGCCCGAAACCGCCTTCAGGGGGCTTATCAAACCAGACGCCGTATGTTGAATGGAATGAATAGGACCGTCTTCGCCCTCACGTGCATACAAAGTAACGCAAGCTAAGGACAAAACCAGAAGAACGGTCAACAAAATCGCAGACCGTTCCCCCGTAGATCCTTGTCCAAACCATGAAGGCATAGAGGAAAAGAGCGCCTCCTAGCGAGTCCGCATGAGCGTTTGCTTTAATGCCGTTGGAGTTTCCAGTACCTTCAAGCAGCCCATAACCACGTTGGTCAAAGCAGTTTCACTTACCCATACAGGAATTTCAAGCTGCTGGGTTAAGTAGCGATCCAAGCCGGAAAGCAGGCCGCCACCGCCAGTAAGCAAAATGCCATTTTGAATAATGTCGCTTGCCAAGTCGGGATTGGTCTTCTTGAAGGTTTCCTTAATATGAAGCACCATTTCGTCGATGGGCGCCTGAAGAGCCGCACGCACATCTTCGGACTGAATGGTTACTTCCTTGGGCTGTTCGGTGAGCATGTCCTGACCCGAAATAATCATGTCGCGTTCGCGGCCGTCTTCGAAAGGCAGGATGGAGCCAATCTTAATCTTGATAACTTCGGCAGTACGTTCGCCAATTTTAATGCCCAGCAAGTCGCGCAAATACATGGCGATAGCTTCGTCCATACGATTGCCAGCCAAACGCAGGCTGGAACTGGTTACGATGCCGCCCAAACTGATGATGGCCACTTCGGTCGTGCCACCACCGATGTCAACCACCATAGAACCCGTAGGTTCAGTTACGGGCAAGTCAGCACCCATGGCAGCAGCCATGGGCTCTTCGATTAAGTAGGCCTGGCGGGCACCCGCCTGAATGGTTGCTTCAAACACCGCACGTTTTTCCACGCTGGTAGCACCGCAAGGAATGCACACCACGATACGCGGCTTCGGTTGCCAGGGATACTTGCGCTGAGCAGCCCTGTTAATAAAGGCCGAAAGCATGGCTTCCGTTACGTCATAGTCGGCAATAACACCGTCATGCAAGGGATGTTCGGCCGAAAACGCGTCGGGCGTATGGTTGATCATATTCTTCGCTTCATGACCAACCGCCAACACACGATGGGTGCTTTTTTCAATAGCCACAACGGAAGGTTCGTTAATGACGATACCCTCACCAGTGATGGCAACCAGGGTATTTGCCGTACCCAGGTCGATGGCCATATCGTAGCCACTCGCCATTCCGCTATTGAACCAATCCAAAAACGACATATAACTATCTCCTGATACTGTTTCTCGTAATCTTCTTCGTGCGCTCGAACCTAAAACTACTCCTGATTGCTCGGGAAATAAAGTTCGACATTGGTGAACTTCCACCCCAGCCCGTCACGCGCCATGGAAACGCGATAATGCACCTGCCCACCTTCAGCGGTTTTGGCCGTGGCATACACAACCGAAGTATTCATGGAACGTTCCACTTCGTCGATTTGCACGTCGGCGTCGGTAACCACAGGGTCGAGCATGGTCTGTACCGTGGTCGAATCGATTTCAGGAGCAAAGGCATCGTGGGCAGCGGCATTCTTGTCGGCGAACAGTTGCTTGGTCAAGGCTTGCTGGCTGGGATAGCCATAGCCCTGGGTATAGGCAAGCACGCCTGCCGCGGCCGCAAGCAGAAGAATGACAAAGATGCCAACCAGAGCCTTCAAGCCCACATTGCGGCGCTTGCGGTCCTGCTTCATAACACCGCGGCTCCATTCTTCAAGCTCTTTGTCAGAAGCGTTGAAGAAGCGTTCGCCACCCGAAGCATAATTGTCGTTCACTTCGTAGTGGTCTTGGTAGTAGCGCGGGTCGTCTGCCACGGCTTCCATGTCAGTCTGCGAATAAATGGGCGCACCGTCGGCCGTAATATCCAGGCCCGACATGTCGGTTCCCGTTGTTTCGCCATCGACTGGTTCGAGCACCGCAGTGCCCTGAGCAACCGCGCCAACGGCAGTCTGGTAGTCCACCGATGCGGCATCGTTTAAGAAGTAGGTCTTGTCAGCCAGGGCCATTTCGAAGGCGTTAACCGCCTTTTCCATTTGACCTGCTGCCGTGTATGCCTGACCCAGATTGGCGTAGAGTTTATTCTTGGTTTCAGCGTCCATGTAGAACTGCAGAGCGCTTTCATACGACTGAACAGCGTCGGCTGGACGGCCCAGAGCCATAAAGCAAATACCCAGGTTAAGCAAGGAGTTTGCTGGATTCGGGTTGGCTTCGTCAAGGGCGGCAGAACGGAACGCGCTGCCTGCTTCAGCAGAATTGCCTAATTTCAAATTTGCCTTGCCCATGCCAATATAGGCCTTATAAGGGGTGTCATAGTTGCGGTCAGACACGGCAATTTCGAAATGCTTAACCGCATTTTCGTAGTCGCGAAGGGCAGCATAGGCACTACCAAGGTTGTAGTTCACCTGACCGATGGCTTCATAGGCGGAATCGCTGGCTGCCTGAGTGTAAGCATGGATGGCTTCGGTGTAGTCGCGCAGCTTCATAAGGCAGTTGCCGATACGATGGTACAGCAAGCCCATTTCGCCTTCAGCGGGAACTTGGGATGCGTCCTGCAAACAATTGGTGAAAAGCTCGAGGGCTTCACCCATGTTGCCGCTGTTATACGCTTCCTGCGCTTTGTTGTAGGTTTCCGTATTCATTTACGCATTCGCCCCTTCAATTTCGATGGATTCGATAACGTCGCCTATGCGAAGTGCATCGACGACATCTTTACCTTCTATGGTCTGGCCAAACACCGTGTAATCGGGATCCAAGAGATGCTGCGCACCCAGGCAGAAATAAAACTGCGAACCAGCCGAGTCGGGTGCCTGGGAACGCGCCATGGCAAGCGCTCCGTCTTCATGGCTGTTATTGGGGTTGGTGGTGTATTCTTCCTTGATGGTATAACCAGGGCCACCCGTTCCCAAGCCTGCGAAGGGATTGTCGGCTGCGGCGCGCACCTGGTCGGTATCGAGGTCGCGCGTATTGGGGCAACCACCCTGAATAACAAAGCCAGGAACATAGCGATGAAATTTCAGGTTATTGTAAAAGCCCTTCTGAGCCAATTCGACAAAATTGCCCACATGTATAGGGGCGTCGTTGCCAGCCAAGCGCACCCGAATGGTACCTTGGGATGTATTGATAACGGCAATTTCATTGCCATTGGGTTTGTATTCTGGTGTGTACAATGCCATGTCTGTCCTTCCTTTCGGTGCCTTTTCGTTACAAAAAGTCACCGTAACCTACAAGTGGCGCCCTCGATACGATTCGAACGTACGACACCTTGCTCCGGAGGCAAGTGCTCTATCCCCTGAGCTACGAGGGCATAACCTATAGAATTATACGCTAAAATGGGCAGGTCAGAAGATACTCTCACAAACCGCTAACAACTCCAACACGTGCGGTTTTGCAGGTAAAAAGGACCGTTTTGGACGAATTTGAACTACACATCGATTCACTTGCCTACCAGGGGCCTGGTATGGGGCGAACGAGTGCCGGAAAAGCCGTATTTGTTCCTGGCGCGGCACCAGGTGACACGGTGCGCGTGCGCGCTGTTGCCGACAAAAAGAATTACCTGGAAACGGAACTTGTCGAAGTGGTCAAAAGCGGGTCTGCCCGCATTGAACCAAACTGCCCCTATGCGGGCCTGTGCGGTGGATGTCAATGGCAGCATATCGCCTATTCAGAGCAGCTTTTTGCCAAGCGTGCTGCCGTGGTCTCTGCCCTCGCCCGTATTGGCCATGTCCCCGCAGAAGCAGCCGAAACAATCGTGAGTGAATGCGTGCCAAGCAAACGTGAAATGGGCTATCGCAACAAACTCGAACTGGCATGTGGCCGAAACGAAGCAGGGCGTTTAGTACTGGGCTACCACAAAGAAGGAACTACCGAAATAGTACCAGTCGATACCTGTCCCCTTGCCCATTCGGCTATCGCACATACACCCAAGGCCATTCAAGGGGCCCTGCGATATATGGAGGGAACATCGGATTTGGGCATATTCCGCGTGGGCGTACGCCACAGTATGCGCACAAAATCCTGCGAAATTGCACTTTGGACCACACCTGGTTCGTTCCCACGTGCTGCGGTCTCAAAAACCCTTGGGGCGGCGGTCAAAGCATCGAGCATCGTGCGCATTATTGCCGACGCAGGCAAGGCACGCAAAATCAAACAAGTTGAAGTGCTCGAAGGCCATGGCTTTTGGGAAGAAGAGTTGGGCGAATTCGACTACCGCATTAGCGCACCCAGTTTCTTCCAGGTTAATACCGCACAGGCCGAAGTCTTGCAGCGCTTGGTACTTGAAGGTCTTGCGGTCGAAGACGGCATGGCGGTCGCCGACCTCTATGCGGGTGCAGGCACTTTTAGCCTGCCACTTGCCGACCGTGCAGGCTCATGCATGGCGGTTGAAAGCGCAGGATCTGCCGTACGCGATTTGCGCCGCAACGCAGACAGCGCAGGCGTTTGGGTTGATGTAATTGGTGGCGATTCCGCACGTGAGCTGCCTGAACTGGGCAAACTTGATGCGCTGGTGGTCGACCCGCCACGCGCAGGACTCGCCGACGGCGTCGCAGAAAGCATCGCAGAGGCAAGTCCTCGCCGCTTGGCTTACGTCAGCTGCGACCCGGCCACCCTCGCCCGCGACGTAGAACGCTTGCAGACCTGCGGCTATGCCCTTGAACGCGCGACTCCTGTCGACCTCTTCCCCCAGACCCACCACATAGAAACGGTTGCCCTTTTCACCAGAAAATAAAAACCGCTGCCCCAGGACAGCGGCACATAAAAGGTGTTGCGACTATCCTACTTACCCATAAGCTTGGCAATGCGATCGGAATATTCCGCGTCGGTGATGCCGGCTTCTTTCAGGTCGATTACGGGGCAGTCGTTCCACAAATCTTCCAAACGATAATAGTCGCGCGCTTCAGGCTGGAACACGTGCACTACAATGTCGCCGTAGTCGAGCAGCGCCCAAGTGCCTTCCTGTAGGCCTTCCCTGCTCGCGGGCTTAATGCCGCCCTGTTCACGTAGCTGCTTTTCGATTTCTTCAATGATGGCGTCCACCTGGCGGTTGTTAGCAGCCGTCGCAATAACAAAGTAGTCGCACATAGACGTGATGGCGCCCACTTCTTGCACCATGATGTCAGTTGCTTTTTTCTCATCGGCTGCCTTAGCGGCAATAAGTGCACATTCGCGCGCGGAATACTGTTCTGTCATACTTCCCTTTCGTTTTACGGCACTCTAATAATACCGCATCAATGGAGCGACTGCGCTTATCTCACCATTAAGCGCGAAGCTTCCTGGAAAAAGGCTCAGGGAAAAGGGCTGCCGATTCTTTTTTGCGGGTATCTGAGCGTAGGCGCAGGAAGCGCGCTGTTAAGAAAAGCGACTAGTTTAATTAAGCGAGTAACCAGCTTTTGGATTTGGTGAAACTATAGTCGCTCCATTCAGAGCTTTTCACTTGCGCGCTTATCTCGCCGTTAAGCGCGAAGTTTTCCGCAAAAAAAGAATCGTCAGCTCTTAGTCGCGTACCCTTAGTCGACAGCAGGCATGTCCCAGATATTAATATTGCGCTTGGCAATGTGACCGTGCGTGCGCATGAGGATGTTCCATGTTTCAATGGTAGCTGGATACAGCACGCGGTCGGTACTGATAAGGAATTCAAGTGTGTACTTGAAGGCCTGGAAGTACAGTTCATCGAGCGACAATTCCCCCACCAAAGCACGCAGACGTTCGATTCCTTCCATGTCACCAAAGCTACGGTCGGGTTCGATAATGTCGGCAATGTAGATGATAGAGTCAAGCGCTGTCATATCGGCTGCGCCGCTCGTGTGTCGCGCAATAGCCTGGAAGATGTCTGCCCCAAACTGCGGATATTCGCGTGCCAGAGCCACCGCTGCCGTAGGCCCGTGAAGCAACCAGGGCATGTCGGTTAACACCATGGGGTCAACCTCTACGCCCAAGTCCTGCGCACGGTCGCGCAATTCTTCATTGGTAAGACCCTTGTCCCAATCGTGAAGGATGCCTGCCAGACGAGCCTTGTCAGGGTCGGCCCCATAGGTCTTTGCCAGGCGCCGCGCCACCTTCGACACATTCACGCTATGCTTAAAACGTTTTTCGCCCACGCGTTCACTGAGCAGGCTTTTCATAACCCGATAGCATTCTTCGCCAAAGGGTTCGGCAATGACGCAGGATATGTCTTGTGACGCCGCCATGCCTAGTCCTTATACAGGCCTTTCGCCAAAATATAGTCATGTACCGCCAGACTGGTCAGGTAGCGAATAGACTTTCCTTCCCGCACCCAGTCGCGCATCATAGACGACGAAATCGAAAGCGCCGTTGTTTCCAAATACGACACGTTAAAGTTGGCGGCCTCCAATTCGGCCTTGGCTTCGTCGGTCATTTCATAACCCGGCCGCGTCACCGCAATCAGGTGCGCCAGGTCGGCAATGGCGGCCGAATCGTGCCACTTCGCAATAGAAAGCATAGCGTCGGCACCCGTGATGAAGTACAACTTAACATTGTTTGGATAGTGCTCATGGAGCTGGCGCAGCGTGTCCACCGTATAGGTAAGACCCCCGCGGTCGATTTCTATGGCACTTACGTCAAAGAAAGGGTTTGTCGCACAAGCAAGCTTGCACATTTCCAGACGCATAGCCGCATCGGTCACGCGTTTATCCTGTTTAAAGGGTTGAACGCCCGCAGGAATAAAGATGACGGCGTCTAAGGAAAAAGCCACGCGCGCTTGTTCGGCACAGGCTAAGTGCCCCAGGTGGATGGGATCAAAGGTCCCGCCCATAATGCCCAAGCGCACGTCCTTGCCTGGATCGTCCAGGCCTAAGGAATCAAAACGTTCGCAAATAACCGCCATTTACGCGCGCACCTGACCAGTTCCGCGCACCACATATTTATAGGAGCAAAGGGCTTCAAGGGCAAAGGGGCCGCGCGCATGCAGCTTCTGGGTTGAAATGCCAATTTCAGCACCCAGACCAAACTGCCCACCGTCGGTAAAGCGCGTGCTTGCATTCCAATATACGGCCGCCGCATCTACTTCTGCCAAAAAGCGTTCGGCCGCAGCTGCGTCTTCGGTGACAATGCATTCGGAATGCATGGTGCCAAAACGGTTAACGTGCTCGATNNNNTGGCTTCGTCAAGGTCCTTCACGCAACGCACCGCGATTTCCAGACCCAGGTATTCGGTTTCCCAGTCTTGCATGGTAGACACGATAGCGGGAATGCCCGGCAGGTCCTGCACGATACCACTTGAGAGCGGATCGGTATGCAGGATAACACCCTGTTCGTGAAGTGCCGGCAAGATAACCGTCAAGGCTTCCTTGGCAATGTCCTGGTCAACAAGCAAGGTTTCAATGGCATTGCACACGCCAGGACGTTGGCATTTTGCATTAATGACGATGTCCTTGGCCATTTGAATGTCGGCAGGATTATGAATATACACATGGCAGTTGCCCACGCCTGTTTCAATGACGGGAACGGTTGCGTGTTCAACGCAATGCTGAATAAGGCCCGCCCCTCCACGTGGAATAAGCAGGTCGACCATGCCGCGAGCGTTCAGCAGTTCGTCGGTTGCCGAACGGTCGGTAGTCTGAATAGCCTGAATGCAATTCTGGGGCATGCCCGCTTCAACAGCTGCGTCGTGCAGAATACGCGCTATGGTGATATTGGAATTATGGGCCATGGACCCGCCACGCAGCACGCAGGCATTACCCGTCTTAATGCAAATACCCGCGGCGTCGGCTGTCACATTGGGGCGCGCTTCATAAACCATGGCAACCACACCCATGGGTACCGAAATGCGCTGCATGTGAACGCCGCTATCGAGTACGCGGTCTTCTTCCACCACGCCCAAGGGGTCGGGCAAGTTGCGCAGATCTTCGAGGGCGTCGGCTATGTCGTAGATACGCCCTTCGTCGAGCATAAGGCGGTCAAGCAACGAATCCTTGGTTCCCGCTTCACGCGCGGCAGCCATGTCAAGCGCATTGGCTTCCAAGATGTCGTCCACCTTCATGCGCAGGGCTTCGGCCATTTCTGTGAGTGCAGCATCGCGCGCAAATTCAGATGTTGTCGCGCAGGTTACGCTTGCTGCCTTGGCTGCTTTCAGGATTTCTTCTACGCTCATTCGAACACCACCATTTCATCTCGATGAATGAGTTCATGTTCACCCAAATGGGCCAGAACTGAATTCTGCTTGAGTTCCATCTGGGCTTTTCCAGCCGCAAGCGCCACTTCGTCGGAAGACGCCTGGACCTTTCCTCGTGCAATAAGATAGCCTGAAGTGTCGAGCACGTCTACCATATCGCCTGCAGCAAAGGTGCCAGCGGTGCCCGTTACCCCCACGGCAAGCAAGGACGAGCCCCGTTCGGTAAGCGCTGCACGTGCCCCTTCGTCAACGATAAGCGAGCCGTGTGCCGTGTCGCCAAGGGCAATCCAGAGTTTGTAGTTCGTTATTTCATGAGGTACCCCAGCAGACGCAAAACGCGTACCCAAGGCTTCGCCCTCTGCCAAACGCGGCAGAGCCGCTTCGGCGCGTCCATGACAAATGACCATCGGGATGCCGGCAATCATAAGCACACGCGCGGCCTGAACCTTAGTGGCCATGCCGCCCGAACCTAAGGTTGAACCAGCGCCACCTGCCACCGCCATAATATCGGGCGTAATACGCTCGACATGTTCGATAAGCTTCGATTCGGGTTTGGCAGGATCACCGTCGAAGAGCCCGTCGATGTCGGAAAAAATCACGCACAGCTGGGCGCGCACCAAACAGGCCACCAGGGCCGCAAGCGTGTCGTTGTCGCCGAAGCGAATCTGTTCAACACTGGTAGTGTCATTTTCGTTAATGATAGGGACCACGCCCAGGTCGACCAAACGCAGCAAGGCGTCGCGCGCATGGAGATAGGCGCTGCGACTGGCCGTGTCATGGCGCGTTAACAGAATAAGCGAACTAACAAGCCCCACCTTGCCAAGTGCCGCCGCATAGGCTGAAGAAAGTACTACCTGCCCCGTGCTTGCCGCTGCTTGCAAACTGGGCATATCGGTGGGTCGCTCGGTCATGCGAAGGGCTTCCAGACCGCAGCCAATAGCACCACTCGTGACCACGATGGGTGCCCACCCAGCATCGATAAGCTTGCGCAGTTGGGTAGCCAAACTATCCAGATAATCCCTGTCCAGGACACCATTTTCACCCACCAGGGTGGAGGTACCAATTTTTACTACAAGAATCTTTTTTGAGCCGGTCATCTATAAGTCCAATCCAGCATAAATATCTTCATGCATTTGCGAACTTTCAAATTCAAAGGCGCGACCCACGATACGAATTTCGTCGCCGTCGCGTGCACCTGCTGCTTCCAATTCGCGTTCCACGCCAAGACGCTTTAAACGATGCTGCAAGAAGGCAATGGCTTCTTCGTTTTCCCAGTCGGTCTGAACCACCATGCGTTCCACCTGCGTTCCTTCCACACGGAAGACGCCCGTCGAAAGCTGGGTAACCCTAAACTGTCTTTCTTTGTCCTGACGCTTGCGTTCCCACACGTGGTCGAAGTGAGGTTCGGCCGCGGCGGCTTCTCGTGCCGCTTCACGCAATTCATGGACCTTGGAACCTACGGCAGCCTTAAGCGCTTCCACCCCTTCGCCCGTTACGGCGCTTGTGCAAAACACCTTGGGGTTAATGGGACTTTCTTCGAATTCATTGCCGCCCACCGCTGCGAGCGAATCTTCACGCACGGCTTCTTGCAGGCGCGCAAGATTGTCTGCCGCACCGGGCATGTCCATCTTGTTTGCCACCACAATACGCGGGCGTGAAGCAAATTCAGCGGAATACAATTCCAATTCGCGATTGATAATATGGTAGTCGTCCACCGGGTCGCGACCTTCGTAGCCACCCGTCATATCCACCACATGAACAATAATGGCCGTACGTTCCACATGGCGCAGGAATTCATGGCCAAGGCCTTTGCCTTCAGCGGCGCCTTCGATAAGGCCTGGCACGTCGGCAATAACATAGTCGTATTCGTCGGACCGCACCACGCCTAAATTGGGCTGCAAAGTGGTAAAGGGATAGTCGGCAATTTTGGGTTTAGCCGCACTCATGCGGGCGATAAGCGAAGACTTCCCTGCCGAAGGCACGCCCACTAAGGCGGCGTCGGCCATCAGCTTCATTTCAAGTTCTATCCAACCTTCATGGGCCGGTTCGCCCAATTCCGCAAAAGCAGGGGCCCGCCTGGTAGGGGTAACAAAATGCGTGTTGCCACGACCGCCTACACCCCCCTGAGCCACCACGACCGCGTCGCCGTCGGCAACCAGATCGGCAATGGTTTCGCCAAATTCTTTGGTGTCTTCGAAGTATTCACGCACCACCGTACCAACGGGCACTTTCAAAATAAGGTCCGCCCCATTGGCGCCATGCATTTTACTGCCCTTGCCGTGGGTGCCGCGCTCGGCTTTAAAGTGATGCTTGAAGCGATAGTCGATGAGTGAAGACACGCTGCCGTCGGCCTGCACAATAACATTGCCGCCACGACCGCCATCGCCCCCGTCGGGCCCACCCTTAGGCACGTGGGCTTCGCGACGAAAACTCATGCAGCCTGCACCGCCGTCGCCTGCCTTCACATGGATATGCACTTTGTCGATAAACATATGGTTATTCTAAACGAAAAGCCCCCTGCGAACAGGGGGCTTTACACGTACTAGATAAATACGCCTTAAGCCCTATGCACCCGCTGGAACAACGTGTACCTTGCGCTTGTTGCCGCGCGTGTACTTAACGGTGCCGTCGCACAGAGCAAACAGGGTGTCGTCCTTGCCGCGGCCAACATTTTCACCAGGATGGAAGTGCGTGCCATGCTGACGCACAATAATGTTGCCCGTGGTTACTGCTTCGCCTGCAAACTTCTTGCAGCCCAGACGCTGAGCGCGAGAGTCGCGGCCGTTACGGGTAGAACCAAGACCTTTCTTATGTGCCATTTATCTCACCTAGCCCTTTATAATCGCAAGCCTATTCGGCTTCTTTTTCTTCTTTAGCTGCAGCCTTCTTGGCAGCAGGCTTCTTTTCAGCAGAAGCTTCGTCCTTCTTAGCGGCCGCCTTCTTAGCAGGTGCCTTCTTCGGAGCTTCTTCAACCTTGACTTCGTCTTTCTTGGCAGCAGCCTTCTTGGGGGCTTCTTCAGCCTTGGCTTCGTCCTTCTTAGCGGCAGCCTTCTTGGGGGCAGCCTTCTTTTCGGCCTTTGCAGCGCCAACCGCTTCAATACGCACACGCGTCAGCTGCTGCCTGTGACCCTTGGTGCGCTTGTAGTTCTTGCGCTTCTTAAACTTAAACACCAGCTGCTTTTCGCCCTTGAACTGTTCCAGGACTTCAGCAACCACCTTGGTGCCTGCAGCCTTGGCAGCGTCGGATTCAACCTTGTCACCGTCGACCACGCAAATGGCTTCCAGTTCAACCTTGTCGCCAGCAGCGGCGTCAAGCTTTTCAATTTCGATGATGTCACCTGGGGCAACCTTGTACTGCTTGCCACCAGTCTTTACTATTGCGTACATTCTTGTTCTCCTTGCATATGTAAAAAGACGCAACGTGGTATTTTATCGAGGTGCCTCGCCCTCGTCAATTGAAATTGCGAATTTCTGGCGGTCTTCACAAGATTTCACCAGCCACGGAAGCAAAATAATTACCGGAAGCAGGAAGATAGAGGGCAAAACATAACGCGGAAGAGCCGCAAAAGGCGAACTAACAAGCACCGTAAGCCAGCTGGCAAACGCGGGCAAAATGACCAACCACCAGGGGCGATTGAACGGTTCAAACGCATCTTTAACCACTACCAGTTCCCCTGCCTGGCCTTCTGTGCCTGGGCGGTATGCCAACTGGGGCCCCACGGCAGCCCATTTTTCACGACGAGCAACGAACAACATAAGTCCGGCGAATAACACAATCCAGCTCACCGCACCTTCGCCCAAGGTAGTAAACCTAAAGGGGAAAATAGACGAAGCCCCTTCCCCAAACCATTGATCGATTAAGTTTGTTTCGACAATGCCTAGGTCGGGCGCGTCGTATTTATCGTTGACATAATTCACGTGCAGGTTACGCCGTGTGTCGCCAAAGGTCCAATATTCATAGCTTTCCATGATGTAAGCATTGGCATAAATGCCCAGATTCTTGGGCAACATGGACGCCCACACCTTTAAAAACTCCACCTGATGGTCGGCGAAATACTGCTTGTCAAAATTGTCGGCCCACTTAATGCCGTCCACACTACAGGGCAGATACTCGGGCTTGTAGTCTTCCAGCGGCAACAAGGTATTCATGAATTCGCGCTCTTCTTCATTCATGTCGCCTTCGAAGACCACGACGGCAGCTGCTTGCTGAAGCGGTATGCCGTAGGATTCGACGGGATCGCTTTTTACACCCAGGACAGTTGTTGCCACATTCATAATGAGCGCAAAGCTTATCAAACTCGCCGCCGCCGCAAGCGCCACCTTTACGCGATTACCGCTTGAAAACGCCACCAGGCACGGCCACACCAACACCATGGCAAAAATACCATTGGTACGGGCAAGGCATACGGCAAGACCAAGCAGGGCAAGGCGAATTAAAAACAGCGGCTGGCCAAGTTTGCTGGGTTCGGCGATACCGTCAAACAAGCGCATGGCCAACAACAGCATGAAGCAGGCATAGATGCCGTCTTTCCAGAAACAGACTGCGTGCAAGGAAAACACCGAAAGAAGTGCAATGGCAACCAGAATGACCAGCAAGGCAGGTAGCGGAATGCGACGACGCGCCATCCAGGAAAGCATGGCGGCAAAGGCGGCGCTCATAAACAGCATCTGAATAATGGTATAGATGGCGATGCCTTCAACGTAGCCGCCAAAGATTGCTTCTCCAATGCGCAAGCACGCCCAAATGAGCCCAGTATACGCAAGCGGATGATGCGTCGTAAGCGGATTAATCCCCAGGGCCTGTTTAATAATGACAATCGAGTCGGCCATAATGACGCCCGGGTAGTTGGTAAAGAAATATGGAAGCCAACAAATAAAGATAACAATCCAAGAAACCAAGAAAACAAGAAGCGGCCGCACGGGTTTTTCGCGCAAGGGAATGCGCTCAAGCAGAAACCTGTAGAGCAAAAGGACGGCACAGGTGAGCGCAAACACCGCCACGAGCAAGGCCACGAACAAAAGCGCATCGATGGGCTGAAGCCCAGGGAAATAGTTTTGTTCGTAGTTGCCCTTATAGAACCATTCAGTGCGCACCACGCGCGCACCAATCACGGCCGTAAAAGCACCCACAATCGAATACAGGATAATGGCGACCTTGGAAGCCGTTTGCAAGGCAGCCCACTTTTGTAGCAGTAGTCCAAGACCTGGGGTATGCGAAGTCGAATTGTTGCGAGCGTGCTTCATGTATTAGTGCGCTTCCGCCCAATTCTTGCCGCTGGAAACGTCCACCACGAGCGGCACCTTAAGTTCTGCAACGTTTTCCATGACGTCACGCAGCAGCGCCGACACGCCATCTACCTGGTCTTTTGGCACCGAAAGGTCGAGTTCGTCGTGCACCTGCAACATAAGCAGGACTTCAGGGAATTCGTGGTGCAGGCGGTCTTTGGCCTGAACCATGGCCTTCTTAATAATGTCAGCCGCGCTCCCCTGCATGGGGTGATTCATGGCCGTGCGTTCACCAAAAGCACGCTGGGGGCCACCCGCGCGCAGTTCGGGAATATGGCGTTTGCGACCAAACATGGTGGTGGCAAAGCCCGTCTTATGAGCCTGCGCAACCACGTCGTCGAGGTAGCTACGCACGCCAGGGTAAGCTGCGAAATAGCGGTCGATCATATCCTGGGCTTCCGCAAAACTAATCTGTAAGCTCTGCGACAAACCAAAGGCCTGCTGCCCGTACACAATACCGAAGTTCACGGCCTTGGCGCGGCTGCGCAGCTGGGACGTCACGTCTTCAACGGGAACGCCAAAAACGCGCGCGGCTGTTTCGGCGTGGAAGTCTTCCCCGCTCTTGAAGGCAGCGATTAAGTGTTCGTCGCCCGAAAGATGGGCCAACAAGCGCAATTCAATCTGGGAATAGTCGGCGCTCATGAACACGTCACCCTTGCGCAGGGGTACAAAGCATTCGCGGATTTGACGACCAAAGTCGGTACGCACGGGAATGTTTTGCAAGTTCGGATCGGATGAACTTAAGCGCCCTGTCGTTGTTACGGTGATATTAAAACTGGTATGCAAACGATTGTCGTTAGCCAAAAGCTTAGGCAGGGCATCGATATAGGTATTTTTGATTTTTGCCAGTTCGCGGTAATGCAATATGAGCCCCGGCAATTCATGCTGGGCGGAAAGTTCTGTGAGCACCTTAGCGTCGGTAGAATAGCCGCGCTGGGTTTTTTTCAAGGGAGGCAAGCCTATCACTTCAAATAAGATATGGCCCACCTGTTTGGGCGAATCGATATTGAATTCTTCACCAGCACTTGTATATATTTGTGCCACCAGTTCGTCGAGGTCTTTTTGGGTACTTTCACCCAGCTTTTCCAGGCGCTTAGTATCAAGGGCTGCGCCCGTACGCTCCATGGCGACCAACACAGGGATAAGCGGCGCATCGATGGACGCGAACACATCAAAGGTCTGGTCGGCTTCGAGGCGCTTGGTCAGAGGCTCGACCAAGGTTCGCGCTGCCACCGCTTCTATCACGAGCGCATCGGCGTCGGTTTTACCTTCGGGCAAGGCTCCTCCCAAATATGCTTCAGCGAGGCTTCCCGCCGTATAGCCTTCCGTCGAAGATTTCAATACATAGGCAGCAAGCGAACAGTCGAAGAAGCGCGCCTGCATGAGTTCGTCTTCGGTCAGTGGGGCATCCTGGGAAGAGTCGTGAGGGTAAAGTTGCTGCAGAACTGCCTTGGAATTAATGCAGGCAAAAGCAGCGGTGCGCACGATTTCGGCCAGCAAATTAGCAGCGTCGTCGCCTTCGACCAAGGCGGCACCGCCTTTGCCTGCGACAGCCATGCTCAGGCCTGGCTCGAACAAAGATTCCTGTTCAGCCACCGCAAACGCTATACCCAAAGGTGCAGCTTCGGTGGCATCTGCCATAAGTTTATGGGCTACCTCAAGGGCAGCCGCACCCTGGTCATAGCCTTCCCAAACCAGTTCAAGCGATTCTTCAACTAGTTCGCCGCCACCAATAAGCGCGAGCACCTTGGGCAAATGCGAACGCAGGCCTAGCTTGCCAAAAGCTTCCTGCACCACTTCAGCACGGTAGGCAGGAAAAGACGCGGCATCCAAGTCAAGCTCAAAGTCGAGGTCGCGCACAATGGTTGCAATGGTACGCGAAAGAAAGGCAGCTTCCTTGTTGTCGCGAATATTTTCAAGCTGCTTACCCTTAAGCTTGTCCAGGTTTTCGTAAATGCCTTCCATAGACCCAAATTCCTGGAGCAGCTTTGCGGCATTCTTGGGCCCAATGCCAGGCACACCTGGAATATTGTCGGAGCTGTCGCCCATAAGACCCAAATAGTCGGGAATAAGGTCGGGGCCTACGCCATACTTTTCACGCACGGCTTCTGGGTCGTAAACAACAATGTCGGACACACCCTTTTTAGTGCTGACCACATGCGTTTTTTCGCTTACCAGCTGACACGCATCCTTGTCGCCTGTCACCAGCAAAACGTTACAACCTTCTGCTTCGCCACGCGCGGCGACGGTACCTAAAATGTCGTCACCTTCCCAGCCCTGCACCTTCACCACAGGAATGGCCATAGCTTCCAAAACGTCTTCAATCAAGGGAAACTGTTCGCGCAATTCGGCGTCCATGGGCGGCCGCTGGGCCTTGTACTGCTCCATGGCTTCAATGCGAAATTGGGGCTTGCCCGCATCGAAGGCGCATACAATGGCGTCGGGCTTGGCCACGTCAGCAAACTTCAGCAACATGGACAAAAAGCCGAATACCGCATTCGTATGCGTTCCGTCAGGCGCGTTCATAGTAGGTGGCACCGCATGATAAGCACGGTGCATAAGCGAATTCCCGTCAATGACAGCAATGGTTTTTGGCATAAGTCACATCCTTGTAATAGTAGGTAAAAAGTATATCACCCTCCCTAGGCAATTCTGTGCATAGCCAGGCCCTTGGCACGTTATAATAGGCACACAAAAAGGAACGAAAAACGAAGCACTTACAACACTACGGTATAAAGCCATGCCAGACTCTGAAGCACAGAAAAGAAAGGACCGAGCACGCGCTCGTGTTGCCGCACGCCGCAATCGCGCCAGGCAAGAAGAAACAAGCAACGGGCTGAAGTTTATGGCGGCAGTTGCCATAATTGCCCTGCTCCTCGCGTCCTTTTTTGTAGGCACGGTTCTGCGATTTTGTGCTGGCGAAGCTCAAGACAATGTCACCAGCAGTACGGCGCAATCGTCCAGTTCGAGTCCAAACTCAAGTTCCCAAAACGCATCGAACAGCAAGCCTGCATTGAGCACCGTTGGTGCACGAGCCGCCGAAAAACTGGAGCAGGCCATCTTAGAAAAGGAGGCCGAAGAAGAGGACAAGGTCAAGATTTCCGACATCTTAGAAGAAAACCTGGTCAAACAAATTGAAGCTCAGGCGAAAGTCAACAAAGACACCGCCTGGATTGCCGCCCACCTCAGCGAATATGCCTATGATGGTTGGGCTGTGCAGTACAAGATTTTGAAACTCGCTGCCGAAGAACCAGCAGCCACCACCTATATTCGCGAACGGCCAGAACTCTACCCTGCCGAAGATCAAAACCTCAAAAGCCCCCATGCCGTTACGGGCAAAAAGACCGGACCCCATAATATTCCTCAGCTTTACCAGTGGGACCCCCGCTGGGGCTACACGGTGTACAGCTCTACAGCCTTTGGAATGACAGGTTGTTGCCCCACTACGCTTGCCATGGTTTACCAAGGCCTTACCGGCAAAACCGACATGACGCCTTATGACATGGGAGTTCTTGCCGCAAACGACGGCTATATGTCTGAAAATGAAGGCACCGACGCATACTTTCTTATCAACGAAGCGCAGGGGCTTGGACTTAACTGCTATGAAATCTACCTCGCCACCGAAAGCATGATGGCCTCACTCGAAAACGGAGACGTTCTTATCGCGAACGTGGGCCCTGGCGACTTCACCAACGACGGACACTTTATTGTTATTACGGGCCTCAAAGACGGCAAGCTTATCGTGAACGATCCTTACTCGAAGCAACGCTCAGAAAAATTGTGGGACCCCGACGAAGTTATGAATCAGTGTAAGGCAGTTTTTGCTTACTCGCGGGCTTAGTACCTTTTTCGGTTTTTCAGAAGTAACACTGGGCGCTTAAGGAAGGAAGTCAACTTCAATTTCGCAGATGTCGCCTTCAATGCGCGGCTGGGCGGCAAGGTCTGCCAAAGAAACACTGTCAACGTAAGTTTCGATAGCCCTGTCGAGGCCTTCCCAGAATGAAATGGTTGTGCACTTGTCGCGCATGGGGCACACACCAAAGTCTTCGTCGAGACAGGCAACAGGCGCTGTACTCCCTTCAGAAGCACGCAGAATATCCCCCGCTGTTATTTCATCCGCTTCCTTCGCAAGAGAATAGCCCCCGTGGGCACCGCGGACGCTTTTTAGGATGCCAGCATGCATAAGCTGGCTTGCCAACTGTTCAATATACTTTGCAGAAAAACCCTGGCGTTCAGACGCTTCGCGCAAGGAAACAGGGCCTGCAGCTTGCTGCTGAGCCACGTCGATGGCAAGCCTCAGTGCGTAACGTCCTTTGGTTGAAATCTTCATTCTGTATCACGCCCTTTGATTAACCTCAAGACTTCGTCGCTGACGGGGCTCGGCACGCGCGCGGGCCGCGACAGGAAATAGCCTTGGAATAAGTCTACGCCTAAATCCACCAAGGTCTGCATTCCACTTGCAGTTTCCACGCCTTCCGCAACAATGAACATACCACGTCCATGGGCATAGGCAAGCACGTTTTCCTTGCCCACCGTGCCGTTAAATTCATCCACAAGATGATGAAAAGCGCTTAAGCACGAGCTGTGCCCCCTTAGTGTATAACCTAGTAAAAATATAGGCATTAGATTATACCGCTATGCTGATAAAATGATTATCCGAACAGCAAAAAGAATTAGCGCACAAAAAGGTTGCTCATGGCTCATTTATCCAATATAGAAGGCATGGAAATGCCAGGTAAAACGCAAGAATTGCGACTTGCTGCGCAACCCTTAGAAGTGGTTTCACCTTTTGAGGCTGCTGGCGACCAACCCCAGGCAATTGATGCGCTTGCCAAAGGCGTTGAAGCGGGCTTACGCTACCAAACGCTTCTGGGCGTCACGGGCAGTGGCAAAACCTTTACCATGGCAAAACTTATCGAGCGCGTGCAAAAGCCCACGCTAGTTATGGCCCCCAATAAAACACTGGCTGCCCAGCTGGCGGCGGAATTGCGCGAATTCTTCCCGCACAATTCGGTTGTGTACTTTGTCAGCTACTACGACTATTACCAGCCAGAAGCCTATGTGCCTTCCACCGACACCTTTATCGAAAAGGACGCGTCCATCAACGAAGAAGTGGAAAAGCTGCGCCATGCGGCCACGTCCAGCCTGCTTTCCCGGCGCGACTGTATTGTGGTTGCCAGTGTGAGCTGCATTTATGGTATTGGTAGCCCCATGGACTACGCCGGCATGGCCGTGTTTTTGGATAAAGAGCGCCGCATGAGCCGTGAAGAAGCCATCGATGGGCTTATCGACATTCAATACGATCGCAACGACTACGAATTGGCGCGCGGCACCTTCCGCGTGCGGGGCGACGCACTCGACATCTTCCCGCCCTATGCCGACAACCCCGTTCGCGTGGAATTCTGGGGCGATGAAATTGAAAGCATCACCGAAATCGACAACGTCACGGGCGAAGTGCTCAACCACTTTGAAGCCCTGCCCGTGTGGCCCGCTTCGCACTACGTAACCGCCAAGCCCAAGATGGACCACGCGCTTGCCACCATCCGCGAAGAATTGCAGCAGCGTTTGGCCGAATTTAAGGCGGAAAACAAGCTGCTCGAAGCCCAACGTCTGGAAATGCGCGTGCAATACGACCTGGAAATGATGGAAACCATGGGCTTTTGCAGCGGCATCGAAAATTACAGCCGCCACCTCGACGGGCGCGAACCGGGCGAGCCGCCCTATACCCTCATCGACTACTTCCCCGACGATTTCTTATGTATCATTGACGAAAGCCACGTGACAGTGCCACAGATCCGCGGCATGCACGAAGGCGACCGCAGCCGCAAGGTTACGCTGGCAGAACACGGCTTCCGTTTGCCCAGCTGTTTGGACAACCGCCCCTTGCGCTTCGACGAATTTGAAGAACGCGTGCCGCAGTTTGTCTATGTTTCGGCCACACCGGGCGACTACGAAGGACGCGTAAGCCAGGCCACGGTCGAACAGATTATTCGCCCCACGGGCCTGCTCGACCCTGAAATAGTTGTGCGCCCCACGGCCAGCCAAATCGACGATATCATCGACGAAATTAAGGAACGTGCCGCGCGCGACGAACGCGTGCTCGTTACCACGCTTACCAAGAAGATGGCCGAAGACTTAACCGACCACCTGCTCGACGAAGGCATACGGGCTAACTATATGCACTCCGATATTGGCACCCTGGAGCGCGTGGATATCCTGCGTGAACTGCGCCAAGGTAAGTTTGATGTTCTCGTGGGTATTAACCTTTTGCGCGAAGGTTTGGACCTGCCCGAAGTAAGCCTGGTAGCCATCCTTGACGCGGACAAAGAAGGCTTCTTGCGCAACCACCGTTCGCTCATTCAGACCATCGGGCGCGCCAGCCGTAACGTCAGCGGCCAGGTCATCATGTACGCCGACAAAATCACCGACTCTATGGAAGCAGCCATAGGCGAAACGCGTCGTCGTCGCGCCAAGCAGATGGCTTTCAACGAAGAGCATGGTATTGAACCCCAGACTATTCGCAAGGCCATCAACGACATCATGGACTATGTGAAAGAAGAAGCGGAAGGTGTTTCGGCTGAAGACATCAACCGCGAATTGGCTGCCCTTTCCCGAGAAGAAGTCATGCGTATTATTTCAAGCATGGAAGATGAAATGACCGCTGCCAGCGCCAACATGAATTACGAAGAAGCCGCACACCTGCGTGACCAGATTGTGAAACTGCGCGCCAACATTGAAGGTTCCACCGAAGAAGACGCGCTTGCCGCCCTCAAGAAAACCGCCCGCAAAGGCAGCGACTACGGCCGCCGCAAACGCTGGTAAAACGTAAGGTCGATGCCCCTCAAACAACAAACTCGACGCTTAACGGCAAGCTAAGCGCGCAATAACTAGGACACTCTTCACCACATCCCACCATACTCGGCCTCGTAATGAGACGAGCGCGCTTCTTAACAGCGCACTTCCATTGCCTACGTCTCGGATAGTTGTTTGGGGGTATCGACCTTATGCCCTCGCGACC
>CAJOJB010000024.1 GCA_905234635.1 uncultured Eggerthellaceae bacterium
GAAGTAGGGGCCAACCGGCGTGCCGAACAGGCGGAACTGGTATTCATCCGCCGGCTTCACGCCGATAACGGGGCTGGAGGCAAACATGTAGGGACGCAGATACAAGGAAGCATCAGCCGGGACGAAAATGCCCGCTCCGGCGCCGATACCGCCCTGTGTAATGAAGTTGTTATCTCCGGTCTCAGAACCGCTGCCTGTATAGTGGGCTCCATAGCCGCCGTTTCCGCCGTCCGACGCATCCGCGCCCGTAACGTTCAGAGTAACGCCGGAGGGAACGTAGATGTAGACGGTCGCATTGTCCGCAACAATCAGTGCGCTGCGCTCGCGGGCGGTCGTTGCCGCCGGGTTTCCGCTAATGGTCGTGTCTTCTGAAATACAGTACACATTTCCGTCTGTCAGAACGGAACCAGGATCTGAAGGGAGCGCCGTAGTACCGTGATCGTCTGCTTCAAACGCATCCGCTGCATATGTCGGTACGCCAAACACCAACATCATCCCCAGCATCAGTGCCAGGCCGAGCAGTACACTTGAAAACCTTGCCTTCGCTTTCATCGCTTACTCCTTCTATACAGTGCGGCACGTATATTGCATCAGGTTACTCTTATGCTACATACTGTCCTTTACCTATTATTCTTACCACCTGAAGTGTTTCCCGTGAACTTTAGTATTGAGTCCTAATTCTGTTCTGCATTTTCTAGCGTCGCGGTTGCCTTTACGTATGCCATTATTCCACCTCAGAACAGGCATTATGCCAAGTTATTTGAGAGCATAAAACGCCAGTTCAAGCAGACAAAATGGCCATTGTGCAAATATGTCAATCGGCGATTTACCTATTATGTTGCCTTGCGCAGTACCTTTTTCGTGTCGTGTTGCAAAACAGAGAGGACACATCATGAAAAAGGGACTGACCGAACTCGTATTCATCGTTGATCGTAGTGGGTCTATGGCGGGGCTTGAAAGCGACACCATCGGCGGCATCAACGCAACGCTGGAAAAGAATCGCGCACTTGAAGGTGAAGCGAATGTTTCCATCGTGCTGTTCGACAACGTGTCGGAGGTGCTGGTAGACCGCAAACCCCTTACCGAAGTGGGCAATCTTACCGAAGACGACTATTGGGTGCGTGGCTGTACGGCACTGCTGGACGCGGTGGGTGGCGCCATCAAGCACACGTCGCGCGTGCAGGACTACATGCCCGACGAATACAAAGCCGAACACGTTATCTTCGTCATTACGACCGACGGCTATGAAAATGCAAGCACGGAATACAGCTACAAAAAGGTGAAAAAGCTTATCGAAAAGCGCACCAAGGAAGGCTGGGAGTTTATCTTTTTGGGCGCCAATATTGACGCGGTAAGCGAAGCGGCGCGCATAGGCATTGGATCCAAGCGCGCAGTTACTTATTTGGCCGACGCGGAAGGCAGCAACATTATGCACGAGGCTGTTTCCGTGGCGTGTTGCAGTATCCGCGACTGTGGTGAATTGGATGCAAACTGGAAGGCTGAAGTTGAGGCCGACACTGCGGCGCGCGGATAGTTGGACTGATGCCGATACCGTGGCGCGCGGATAGCAGGCCGGTGTCCCGCCACTCGAGAGCGCGGATAGCAGACAGGCGCCCCAGCAATCGAGTACAATCTAGTTTACATGGCTGAGCATACGAAAAAAACCACGCCTGACAGGCAGGACCAGGGCACGACTGCGCGCCACTCCGAGTACGCGCTTGACCCTGGCCTGCGTGCGCGCATTGCAGCATTTATCGACCAGTTCTTCGAAGGCGAAGACGAGGGCGAAGTCGGCGACGGGGACCTTGGTGTAGTCCTTGGCAAAATTGAGTGCTTAGATTTTGATGCAGTCGAAAGCGTAGACCTCCACGACGCTGAAAACAGTCCGGTTGTTCTTTATTGCGACAGCGCACGTGCCGAAGAAGCACCCGCATTTGGTGCAGCGCCGCAGGGCTTGCGCGCGTGGCTCGACCAGGTGGACGAACCTTTCACCACCACGCTTTTGGCGCTTATCGACCATAAAGGCATGCAGGACACAGAAGTGTACAAGCGCGCGCATATCAGCCGCCAGTTGTTCAGCCGCATTCGCAGCGACGCGAATTATCGTCCTGCAAAGGAAACGGTATTAGCGCTGGCGGTGGGTTTGCAATTGAATCCCGAAGAAGCCCGTGACCTACTGGAACGCGCTGGGTATGCGCTTTCGCGTTCGAGCAAGCGCGACATTATTGTGGAGTATTTTTTGGAAAAGGGCATATATAACATCATGGATATTAACGCGGCGCTTCACGAATTTGACCAAGCTTTGTTGTAACCTTGGGGCGTACGGGTACGTCACGCCCGCACAACCACTACGCTCGTCCGACAACCAGCACGTCCGTCCCCCATAGATTGAAGGAGACCACCATGGAAATCATCCCCCCTATCAAACTTACCCCGCAGGAATTTTTCAGCAAAGAAAACTACGCCTGGATCGAATCGCTCGTGCCGCACGAGGGGCAGGAATTCGTACCCATTTCGGACGACGAAGACTTCGTGGGCTTTTGCACGGAATTGGCGGTACGCATTTTGGCGGGCGAATCGCATGAATTTGAGCAGATGCTTGAACAATACGAAGGGTCGGTGCATAAGTATCGCAACTACCCGGAGTTTGCGCGCCTTATGAAGCTGGGTCTGGAATTTGGCGTGGCAGATGGCAGCGGCGCGTGTGCGAATTATTTGGGTGCTGCCTACTACATGGGCGGTTTCGTGGAACAGGATTATGCGAGCGCCAAGGAACTGTATGAAATTGCGGAAAGCAAAGGCGTTATCCAGGCCATGATTAACCTGGGTTACATTTACGAATATGGACGCGTGGGGGAGCCCGACCATGAAAAGGCCTACCGGCAGTACGCGAAGGCGGCGGCGCTTTCGGGCGCGTGCGAGCCGCTTTACAAGCTGGGAGACATGTATTCTCGCGGCACGGTGGACGGCCAGGATTACAACATCGCCTTCTACTTGTATGAGCGCAGCCTGGATGCGGCGGGGGACGACGTGGTTATGGCAGCGCAGCCCGCAATCCGTTTGGCGAAAATGCTTATCGACGACGAAATGACCGAGCGGGATCTTCCGTACGAGCCTATGCGTGCGCTTGCGTTGTTCCAAATGGCAGAACGCGGTTTGCGCATCGATATTTCACGCGGACAGACTTTCTATGAAAAACGCCTGCAGGAAGCACTGGAAGGCCAGGAAAAGGCGCGCAAGCTTGTGGACGCGTTGCTCAATGACGATTTCCCCGCGTTTGACTAATTAAAAGCGAGTTTAGTCAAAGGGTTGTGGGTTTCGTGGCTTCGACGCGCAAAACACGCCCAAGAAAAAACCGCCTGCCTGTCCTCTGCTTATTGAAAAGCGCTGCTAAGCTAAGAAGTGGGCGTGGTAGAATTGGTCGCGTAAACTGGCGAGAGGAGCCCGTCGTGAGTCCTATTACCATCATCTTAATCGTGCTTGTTATTGTGGCAGCAGCGTTTATCGCCTATTACAACAAGTTTGTACGCATGCGCAACATGGTGGACAACGCATGGGCTCAGGTGGACGTGCAGTTGCAGCGGCGCTATGACCTTATTCCGAATTTAGTGGAAACGGTAAAGGGTTATGCCGCTCACGAGCAGGCCACGCTGGATTCGGTAACCAAGGCGCGTGGCAAGGTAGCGAGTGCGAGTACGCCGGCCGAACGTATGGAAGCGGAAAACGTGCTTTCGGGCACGCTGAAAAGCCTGTTTGCGGTGGCCGAGCAGTACCCAGACTTAAAGGCCAACGCAGGTTTCGTGACCTTGCAGCAGCAGCTGGAAGAAACCGAGGACAAGATTAGCTACATGCGCCAAAGCTTTAACGACACGGTCATGAAGTACAACACGGCCATTCAGCAGTTCCCGGGTACACTGTTTTCTAGCCTGTTTGGATTTGAGCGTCGCGCCAGTTATGACGCAGATCTTGGTACCGACGCAGCCCCCGAAGTCGGCTTCTAGTAGGAAAATGGGAAAATGGGGTCGGAGGATTTTTCCCAAAAATGGGAAAAATCCTCCGACCCATTTTCCCAAAAACGCCGTTCATAAGAACGGCGTAGTGTGAGCTGGCGGAGAGATGGGGATTCGAACCCCAGATACCCTTTTGGGGTATACTCGCTTAGCAGGCGAGCACCTTCGGCCTCTCGGTCATCTCTCCGGAAGTCTTCTGCGCAACCCTAACAGAAGCGCGACAAAGTATAATACCTTATAGCACAACTATTCTGCAAGGAGGCAGTGCGTGCAAACCACAAGGCAAGCGCAACAAGGGCAGGCCCGCCATCCAGGGCTAGGCGTTTACGCTGTTAGGCTGCTCGTGCTTATTGCCTGCGTGGCGGCATTTAGCCTTTTTGTGGCGCCCACTTCCGCCCTCGCCAAAAGCTATTCCATGCCCGAAGTAAATATTGAAGCCACGGTGAACGCCGACGGCAGCTTACATGTGGTTGAGCAGCGCACCTTCGACTTCGATGGCAGCTTTACCTGCGTGTGGTGGGAATTCAATAAGCTGTATTCACCTAAGGAACTTCAGGTCAACGGTGTGTCTTTGACGTTTGGCATGGATTCGCCGGGAAATGTGTCTACGGTAAGCGCACCCCTTGAAGAAGTGCCGTTCAAGAAGCTCTGGCGCAGCGAAGGTGGCCCAGGCTTCACGTCGTATTCTGTGGACGAAGCTTACGACGGCGTGTACGTGTTCTTCGAAGCAAGCGACACTCTTATGCGGGTGACGTTGGACTACACTGTCTTGAATGCCGTAGATGTGTATACGGATTGCGCTGACTTGTATTGGCAGTTCCTGGGCAGTGACTGGGCGGAAGATAGCCAGAATGTTGAATGCGTCATCACTTTGCCGGCGGGCGCTTCTGCCGGTGTCGCTCCAGTGGGGGTTCCCGCCAGTTCGGCTCCCATGGATGCTTCCGTGCTGGGCGCCGCAACTTCCAGCGCATCTGCGGGCGCTGCGGCTGGCAAAACTCCCGCCGTGGAAGGCGACACCGTGTGCGCTTGGGGTCACGGGCCACTCAGCGGCAAGGTGCAATTCAGCGAAGACGCCACCCAAATTAGCTACTCCGTTCCGCGTGTGAGGTCGGGCGAATTTGCTGAAGCGCGTATTGTTTTCCCGACCGACTGGCTCAACCTGCCCGCGGGCTACGAAACAAAGAATCGCGCGGGGCTTGAAAGTATCCTCGAAAGCGAACAAGCGGAGGCCGACAAGGCAAACCGCAGCCGCATAGTTGACCTGGTGTTTTTCGGCGTGCTGGGACTCGCTTCGCTGATAAGCGTACTGTGGGCAGCCATCAATTGGCTGTTATACGGCCGCGAATACCGCCCCAAGTTCACCGAAAAATACTGGCGTGATCTTCCCAATAAAAACGTACACCCTGCGGCCATTAATCGCCTGATGAACTGGAACAAGTCATCTTCCATGGACGTGGTGGCAACCATTTTGCACTTGGCCGACGAAGGGGCTATTTCCATCAATCAGGGCCCACGTATAAAAAATGACGGAACCTGGCTTTCGAGCGATGATGACTATTACCTTACGTTTAACAAGGAAGTCAGCCAGAACCTTACAAGTCCTGTCGACACCGAGTTGATCAAATTGCTGTTTGGCGACATTGCCAAGAATAGGAACAGCGTTTGGATGAGCGAAATTGAAGCTTGGGGCGACAAGCACAAAGCAAGTTTCAACGGCAAGCTTTCGAAGTGGCACAAGAAGCTTGATTCGGAAGTAAGAATGCTTGACTACTTCGAAACCAAGGGCGAATCGAAACAGGAATCTGCGTCGATTGCTGCAATGCTCTTACTCTTTGTGGGTATTTTTCTTTCGTTTGAACTGGAAAATTGGTGGCCCGTTATTATCTTTGCGGTGGGTGCACTGGTGGTGTTCCTGTTTTCTGTTTTCATGCCGCGCCGCAGTAGGCAGGGGGCCGAAGACTATGCACGCGCGAAAGCACTCAAGCGCTGGCTGAAAGACTTTACGCTACTGAATGAAAGCATTCCGACCGATGTAAAGGTGTGGGGCCATTTTATGGTGTACGCCTTCATGTTTGGTGTGGCGGCGAAGACTTTGAAGCAGCTGCGTGGCGTAGTGCCCGAAATGTTTGCCGAAGGGCAGGGCTTGGGTACAGGCGATGGCGGTGGCTTACCATGGCGTTATTGGTATGTTTCGGACGGCATAGGTTCGTCTGCTAAAGGTTCCTTTGCCGATACTTTCGACAGGATGTGGTCCAATACCGCAACTTCGGCTGCTGTAGCGGTGAGTTCCAGCAGTGGCGGCGGCTGGTCGAGCGGTGGCGGATTTAGCGGTGGCTTTTCCGGTGGCGGAGGCGGTGGCTTCGGCGGAGGCGGCGGAGGTGCGCGGTAGCGGCAGCATTGGCTGCGGCACTCGATAGTTTCACCAGCGATGGCTACCCACGTGAGAGCCAACCTGTTGTAGAATATGTCGCTATGCTAGATTGTTTACCACAATGGGTTTTCAAGCTCATGCTTCTTGCGGCGCCTCTCATCTGGGGCGCTTCCTTTGTGGTTATGAAAGTGTCGCTGGACACTATGGGCCCGGCCACTCTGGTGGGTATACGCTTTGTGGTGGCGGGCTTGCTCATGCTCGTGTTTTTCTTCCCGAAGATTCGTGCAAACTTTAAGCGCGAAACCGTTGTCTCGGGCGTTATCTTGGGTGTGGTATTCTTTGTCGCCTACTGGACGCAAAACGTGGGGCTTACCGATACAACCCCTGGTAAGAATGCGTTTTTGACGTCGGCCTACGTGGTTATGGTGCCCTTCTTGTTTTGGGCGCTCGCGAAAAAGCAGCCCAATGGTTTCAATATCGTGGCGGCTATTATCTGCCTTGTGGGCATCGGTTTTGTGTCGCTCGATGCTGCCCTGGTGCTCGGCTTTGGCGACGGCATGACCATCCTGTGCGCATTTTTCTTTGCGCTCCACATTGCCCTGCTTTCCAAATACGCGGCAGACTTCGATGTGTTTACCATGACCTTCTTGCAATTCATGGTAACGGGCATTTTAGGCTTGCTTGCGGGCTTTGCGACCGAACCCATGCCTGCGCTTGAACAGGTGCTTAACCCCGCCATGTTTTGGCAGCTGTTCTACTTGGCCGTGGGTTCTTCCTTCCTGGCTTCGCTGTGCCAAAACGTGGGCCAGACGCGCGTCGACCCCAGCCAGGCGGCCATTATCCTAAGTCTGGAAGGCGTGTTTGGCGTGCTTATTAGCATTATCTTTTACGGCGAAATTGTTTCCCTGCGCGTGGGCGTGGGCTTTATCCTTATCTTCATTGCCGTTATGATTAGCGAAGTGCTTTCGAAAAAGGAGTTCCCATGGGCGAAGCAAACAACATAGTGCTTATCGGTATGCCGGGTGCGGGTAAAAGTTCCATGGGCGTGGTGGCAGCCAAGATGTTGGGCATGGACTTTATCGATTGCGACCTGCTTATCCAGGGCCGCTTCGACCGCACCCTTGCGCGCATTATCGACGAAGCGGGCGCAGAAGGTTTTATCGAAATTGAAAACGAAGTGCTGCGCGATATCGAATGTGAAAACACGGTAATTGCGACGGGCGGTTCGGCCGTGTATTCCGAAGAAGCCATGGCGCACCTGAAGGCCATGGGCACCGTAGTGTATCTACAGGTTTCGCTCGAAGAACTGAAAGACCGCCTGGGTGAATTGGCGGAACGTGGCGTGGTAATGCGTGGCGAATGCAATTCCCTAGAAGACCTGTATGCCGAACGCCTGCCGCTTTATGAACGCTGGGCCAACATTACTATTTCAGTCGACAACACTTCCATTCGCGAGGCCGCCGAAACCTTGGTGAATACGTTACAATAGCGCACGTGCCTCCGTAGCTCAGGGGATAGAGCACCGCTCTCCTAAAGCGGGTGTCTTTTTCTATGCGTAATTTTAGCTAATAAAAGACCAGGTCAGAAGTATGTTTTTTTCTGACCTGGCTACTTTTTTGGATTTCTGCAGAAACTATCACAGAACTGTCACACTGAAAATAAAAAGTGCAATATTAAGGGCGATTTAGAAGTTAACAACACGTCCCTGTGATGGAACTGGACTGCACATTATTTCACCAATGATGTTTGCAGCATGCTCGTCATCTTTGCGTTGAGCATGAGAATAGAGATCAAGAGTGGTTGATACACTAGCATGCCCCAGTCTGCTTGATATCGCCTTGATATTTAGGCCGCTAGATACCAGTGCTGTAGCATGGCAATGACGTAAATCATGAATCCTTAGACCTTCAAAGCCATATTGTTTTTGGAAGCTATGCCACCAGCGAGTAAGGTTACTGCCATCAATGCGTTCGCCGACCTCATTGCTAACAACAGGAGTCTTCCCATTTTGAACAATGCCTAGGCTTAGTAAATAAAGTGCTTGCATGCGCTTCCAGTTGATTAGTTTATCTATCATCTGTTTGTCCAATGATATGGTTCTGATACTTGTTTCGGTTTTTGGAATCTTTAGTTCATTTGTTACCGTGCAAAGCGTGTGATTAACCGTAACCGTGCAGGAACTAAAATCAATGTCTTCCCAAGAGAGCGCAAGTATTTCACCCCTACGCATTCCTGAGGCAATAGCAAGACGTATAGCAGTGATATGTGATACATCTGCATTGTGCCTAGGTTGTTGAATCTTGGCGTTGGGATAAACCTTTGATTCCTCTTTATCAAGAGCGGCAGTCAGCTTTGCGATACCAGTCTTATCTAAAGCAACAGCCACCTTGCTCTTTTGGGGCTTGGGCGCCTTTACCCTATCGCAGGGATTGCTAAGGATAATATTGTCATTTAGTGCTTGTTTAAGTACCTGATTGATAACTGTTGCAGCCTTAACTGCCGAAGCCTGGCCGACACCGTCCTTGGTAAGTTTGATATATAGATTTCTTAGAGTAGTAGCATCAATATCTATCAGACGAACATCTTGCAGATAGGGAAGGAGAATAGCGAGAATCTGTCTATTTCGTTCAATGGTTGAAGGTGCAAGAGTTCCAGATGCTTGTCTTTCGTCAAACCAAGACTGGGCGTAATCGCCGAATAGAATTTTTTCAGCATTGAACTTGAGACCCTGCTCCATCTCTCGTTTGAAATCTGCGAGCGCGGCACGAGCTTCTGTTTTGTTACCAAAGAAATGCCTGCATTTTTGCTTACGTTTGCCAGTTACAGGATCGGTGCCTAAACTTAGGATGAGCTGCCAAGAATTCTTAACAGGTTTTCCGTCCTTTGTTTTAACCTGGCGTATAGAACCACTGCCTTTAATCTTCATGACGCGCTCCTTTTTCCTTGCCTGCTGCTACGATTAAATGCACCGTGCTAGTTAAGTTTCGTGGTCCAATACTCTTGCGCCCTTTTGAGCGAAACTTTGGCCTTACTTGCTGCTTCTTCTTCAGAAAGGTTTTCGTTATTGATGTAGTGGTAGTAAGCCTCAAGACGCTGATGCATCTTAGTGCAGGCAGGAGAACAATACTCTGCCTTCTTGCCCCGAGAACCATGGGATATAAAGGGCTGCCCGCATACATCGCAGGTTTTGGCTTCACCGGTATTGTACGCATTTAGGACAGCACTCCATAAGGATGCTATTGTCGAATTAGCGTTAACAGTGAGCTGCTTATCTACAAAAGAAAAAGAGCAATCTACAAGCATAAACTGAGTGAAGGATTCGAAGATTTTCTCCAATGCTTTCATTCGCCACGAAGGCTCTTTCCTATTGGTACCTGCACCACGAGAGTCAAAGTTCAGGGTTAATGCAGCATCTTTATCGTCTGTCATTTCGTGGTCAAGACTAAATACTGGACCAACTACCGCACCAACATAGTCGATGTACCTCTTGGTCATTGCGCTATTCCGAAGTGGAACAGCTAGGCTTAGTGAAGCAGAGTCATCTGCATCAGCCTCACTGTACATTGTCCCGAACTTTGAGTTGAACGTGTGAAAGTCAAAGAATGAGATATCTTCCTTGTCCGACTTGTTGATAAGTACGGCAAGTTCTATCCCGGCACGGAGAAGGACAGCTAAATTGTGATAGTCATCAGCTTCAGCCTCCTCATCGGAGAAATAGAGTAGGTCCTCATCGGGAATAAACAGCCTCTTGCCAAACTCGCCAAACGGGCAAGGGTATCTGAACTGGAACTCTGAAAACTTCGAATCTGGATTGTTGCGTAAGACCCATTGTACATCCCTCATGTCCATGTCTCTAACGTGCAGGTTTTCAATAGGACCCTCAACAACATAGTCAGTTTTGATTCTCGGAACAATAATCATAATGTCCTCCATTTATCTTAAAAGTCCTAAATAATAATACTAATACTAAGGATATTTGTCAACTAGAATCTGGGTGTAAGCAAAATCCGTGAGAGGAGAACGCATGATTCCACAGCTTAAAGAACGAAAGCTAAAAACCATTCGCAAGGACAAAGGATTGTCTATTACTCGCTTGGCAAACCTTTCAGGCATTCAGCAAGGTCTTATTGGGCAGATTGAGATGGGGCGCTATATACCATACGCCGTTCAGCTCCAAAAGCTTGCAGATGCTTTGGGTTGGCAGGGCAATCCCGAGGAGCTTTTGGAAGAGGTTGAATAACCATGACCCAGGTTGTACTTAATCTTCCACCAGGTGTGAGCCTTGCCGACTTTCAGACCGTAAAGCCAGAGCCTCTGGTTGCCATCGAGCCAGCAGTCTTACTAGAAGGCTATCCGCAAGTAGGCACTCCAGAAGACGTAGCCGAGCATCTTCAGCTCAGGCCAGATGCAGTGCGCCAGCTTTGTCGTGAAAGCAAGCTGAGGGCAATTAAGGTCGGCAACCTTTGGCGCATTCCGAAGGCATGGCTCGAAGAGTTTATGCTGGCCGGCGGAACGGCAGGTGATGAAGAATGACATTCTACGTTCATGCAGATAATGTCACATACATAGATAAACCTGATTCATTCGGATACGGTGCGTTAACAAATCGAATTAAGAAATCACGGCCAGTGACGATGGATATAGCAGCATTATGCAATCACGTGCGTCAGGGTAAAACTTTTGTAAGTGGCGCTTACTCGAATCCATTTAAAGAGGAGTCGTTCCTGTCAATGCAGCTGGGCGTATTGGACTTCGACAATCAGGACTCTAGAAAGAATAGGCTGCAACCAGGGCAGGAAGGATACATTGATCCGCTAGATATGCTTGACCGTTGCGTTCGTTTAGGGATATGGCCAGCATGCATCTATTTTACTTTGTCGTCAGATATTAACTGGCTTCGTTTTCGTGCAGTATTTGACTTTAAAAAGCCAATTATGGATTACCGTGAAGCTCGCAAAACAATGGCAAAGCTAATGAAAAAGTTTCCTGAGTGTGACTCACAGTGTAAGAACCCTAATCGACTGTTCTTGGGAAGCAATGGCGAAGTGTGGGAGACGTGGCAGGTGGAACAATGGTAGATAATCTGGCCGTCATTCAATCCTGGGACGACGAAGAATCGTCTGGTTTAATTCTCAACAGTGTTAACAGCGATAATGCATTGGAGCGCGCAAAAGCTGGTTTTGATTTGCTTTCTCTAATTCGCAGAGACACGGGCGAAGATGGCCGTCGATCGGGAGACAGATATGATTTTGAAGAGTGCCCTGTATGCGGACATAGTAATTGTTTTAGGTATCATGCCAATACAAACACTTGGTGCTGCCACTCAGCCTCAAACAATACGGGACACGCAGGCGGATCGGTAATAGACTACTTGATTGCAGTCCATGGATACGAACTAAGCGATGCAATAAAGCTGGTTCTCGAGGCGACGGGATACTCGTATGACGTACAGCAGAGCGATACTGTGTCATATGATTCCAGCAATGCTAGAACGGTTAATGTAAGCCTGCGCCCAGATAACCATGTGGCTTGCGCACGTTTCTTGCTAGAGTATTATTTCATGTGCTACATAGACGGTGCTCCAGCAGTTTGGACTGGTTTGCACTACGAAACAGGTCAGAATGCCGTTGAGCGTATTTTGACAACGATTCCCGGAATAAAAAGATCCCAGCGAGCCGAAGTGCTGTCTTATTTAGAGCTTAATGCACCTAGATACAAAGCCGCAGATCCTAGATACATAGCGTTCGAGAACTGCGTACTGGATATATCCGACATGAGCCAGCTAGTGCCTTCTTCGGATCTCAGAATAACAAACGTGATACCACACGACTGGAATCCTGAAGCACAATGCGCCGAGGTGGATGAGGCTCTCATTGCGTGGGCATGCGGTAACGATAATCGAATACGGGCAATGAAAGAATGCGTGGGTCTATGTATGTACCGAGGCACCGAATTTGGTGTTTGTTTTGTTCTGGTGGGCGAGGGAAGCAACGGGAAGAGCACCTTTATCGATGGCTTACTACGGCCGGCAATTGGAGATAACAATATAAGCTCAACAGAGCTATCAACGATAGGCAAGCGCTATCAAAGTGTCTCAGTAATGGGGAAGCTTGCAAATATATGCGATGACACCTCAAGCGAACCTTTAAAAAGAGATGATTCGGCGACGATTAAAAAACTGGTTACCGGCAACATGATAAGTGCTGAGTACAAATATGGACCAACTTTTGACTTTAAGCCATACGCAACACTTGTATTTAGTTGCAATGAAATGCCTCGCTTTGATAAGGCTGGGAAAGCAGAAATGAGACGACTCAACATCATTCGCTTTGGCGCAGACTTTTCCCATAAGAACAGCAGTACCGATATCAACTATCTTAAGAAGTTAGGAAGCGAAGAGGCCATGGAGAGGATCTTGTATCTTGGCGCACTAGCATTACATGACTGCATAGAGCGAGGGAGTGTCACCTTGTCTCAAGATAATAAAGAGTCAAAAGAACAGATGCGCATGGATAGCTCGGGTGTTTATCAGTTTGCTGTTGAAGAACTGGGCTTTAAAAGCAAGCAGCCCGTGTCAGTAGATGGTGTGCCAACACAGGATCTCTTTGAAAAATATACGGGTTACTGTACAAAAGCAAATTTGAAAGCTGTTTCGAGAAACAGTTTCACGATTGAAATGTGCGAAATTATGAGCCTCGAGACTAAAAAAATGAGACTAGATGGAAGAGGGCAGCTAAGCTGTTTTGTGGAAAAGCAAAACTAAATAAGAGAGAAAACAGAAGCTTTGCCGCACATGTTACACACTTTGTTCCACAAGAAAGAAAATAAAACACCAGGTCAATCATGCTGTGACACACTGTTACACACTTTTCTTATTATTTAGAAAAAAGAGAATATATATAAGAAGAAGGATAGAAAAGAAGGATAGGATCAGTGCGTCACACTGTGTCACACAAGTATTTCTTATCTGCATTCCTTTATTTGTCCATCGCCACCTTATGTGTAGGAAAAATTTCTGGGGGGATGGAACGTAAAGAAATATAGATACACATAGATAGCTATGTACTATCCCCCCTATACAGGGGTATATGTATCTAAACCCACCCATGCTGAATCATGTATGCCCATAGCACCTAAAACCCTGTAGCCCTAGACCCCTGATAACTAGCAATGATTCAGCTCCCACCCACAGTAAAAAGAGCAAGCAATCCCACCGCACCCACCCTGTAAGTAGCAAGCGCCAAGCAACCTGCGAGTCCTCGCCATTCAACCTGCAACTCAACCGTTGCTGAGCGCTTGCCACATGCCCGGCCAACCTGCAGCTTACACGCTGTCAGAAGGCCCATATAACCTGTCAGAGCGCCGTTGGGCGCACTTGCGGCCCCAAGGCGCAAAGCTACATTAGCCAGCCTCTAAAGCCGTCCTGTGCGCTTAGGCGCGCAAGGCACGCCTAGTAGCCCTGCAGGCTACTAAACGCAAGGCGAACATGAGACAATAGAGACACTTTGAGAATCTGGTAGACCAGATGAAAAGGACAAGAGAGATAAAAGGAACAAGTAAGAGTAGGACAGGGGGAGTGATATGAAAGAAGCTATACCTTATGCACGCGAGGTTGCACAAGAGTTGGCACCAGGTGCCACCGAAGTAAAAGAGCTAACCGATGCCATGGTGCTGATTGAAGCCATTGATATCTACGAGCCCGAAGGTACCACGTTTAAAGATGTCGCCATCATGTATGACGAAGCTACGAGAACATACGTCCTGCTCGCTAGATCCGATACTGAATCTGCTGTGGTGTCATAGGTATAACACCTAATACTCACGCTCATAGTCTGCTCTTGGCTGCCTAGCCAGCTTTGCTTTCTGCTGCCTTCATTTCTTGCCCTTGTCTGATGTGGCTTGTGATGCCTTATGCATACACCCTGGAGTCTCTTTTACGACTTATCAGCCTTCGCAAATGCTTACAAGGCACGCAAAAAACTTTGCAAAAGGAGCCATGGGTACGTTGTCACTATGTTACCCATGTCACCTTTTGCAAACTCAAGCCTGCGGTTTTTGCTTTCCACCTTGCAATCATTTGCAAAGCCTGATTAGTCCGAGCCACCAGGCCGCATGCATAAGGCATACGGTCGCTCAGACAAGGAGGCAAGAAAATGAAAAAGAACCTTGAAAGCAAAGCTACCCAGGCAGCCAAGAGATTCCTAGAGTTGCGTGAGTACCAGGTGTTAGACACCATCAAGCGCAAAGGCAGCACGTGGATTGTCGCTGAGCAGGACGATACCATTGTATTCTGCAAGCTTTCCGTCAGCGAGATTGGTCTGCCGAAGCCAGCGTTTAACCGCTTCGAATTCGAGACCGTAGCCGCTAAGTACCTGGACGAGCACGACCTGCCAGATCGCACGGTACGCGGCGACAGGCTCGACTTCCATCTGCTGCCAAACGATCGCGCCTTCCTAAGGCACACCAGAGCCGCTTCAAGCGCCGCGGTAGAAGAAGCGCTTGCCTCATAGAAGCCTCACACCAGAGGCGAGAGAAAGGTCCTTCGGGACCTTTCTTTTTGCCTACTGTCCAAGGTTCAACCTATGCATGGTTTAACCATTGCACCATGGTTACCTTAGCTGCTGGCTAATGCCAGGTCAGCCATGGTTTAACCTTTGCTAAGCGTGCTGTGTATCAAAGGTCTAACCTTGAAATATAATATGTAGCAACAAGGTAAAAGCATGCCTAATGAGACATGGTTGGTACTTGTGGTCTCCATGGTTCAAGGTATGGTTTAACCATCAAGCCATATGCAAACACGTTGAAGGAATGCCGCATGAACCAGCTCGAACAGAAACAAGCAGCACAGGCTTTTGTAGAACGTTGGCAGGCTGCAGAAGGAAACGAACAGCGTGAAGCTAATAAATTCTGGATAGAGCTTGTCGGCGAACTGCTCGAAATTCCTAATCCGACTCATGTCCTCGAGTTTGAGCGTAAAGTACAAGGACGTCGTATTGATGTTCTCTATGATGATATGGGAATCCTGATTGAGAACAAAAGCCGCGGCGTCAATCTTGACCATAATTTCCAGCGAGGGAACAATGAGGGCGGCGATAAGCGTATGGTCACGCCCTATGAACAGGCGAAGTGGTATGCGGATAACATGCCAAGAAGCCAATCGCCACGCTGGATTATCACATGCAATTTTGACCAGATTAGAATCTATGATCTAGAGGAAGAAGATCCTAAGAAAACAATGGAAGAAGTCCGCTTGGAGGAACTTCCAAATTTGCTACATCGCTTCAGCTTCTTCACCCGTAAAGAAGGGAGCCGCCTTGAGCGTGAAAAGGCTCTCTCGGTTGATGCAGGCGTAATTGTTGGCAAGCTTTATGATGAGCTATCTAAGCGCTATTTTGATATCGAAAACAGTGGAGAAGAACAGCGCAGCTTAAATATTCTTATTACACGTTTGGTGTTTTTACTCTATGCAGAAGACGCAGGGCTACTCCAGGAACACCAGGCCTTCTACAACTATCTTAAAGGCTTTAGTGATGAGGGAACAGCATCAGCCTTAAAAGACCTATTTGAGGCACTTAAGACGCCTGAGGACGCACGAGGGAGTCTCTATGTAAACGAGAAGGCCAAGGCGTTTCCTTATATCAATGGCGGTTTGTTTGCTGATGAGATAATCATCCCATCTTTTACCGCAGACACACGTTTTATGCTATTGCAAGAAGCTTCGGCTGACTTCGATTGGAAAGATATTAGTCCCACGATCTTTGGCGCAGTATTTGAAAGTACGTTGAATCCAGAGACCAGACGTGCTGGCGGCATGCACTACACAAGTGTTGAGAATATTCATAAGGTAACAGGGCCGCTGTTCTATGAAGCCTTGCGTGACGAGCTTGCAGAAATAGAAGGCGAGAAACAAGCTCAAAAAAGAGACTTTAAACCCAGAGAATTCCGTGAAAAGATAAGCAAAATTAAAGTACTTGACCCTGCTTGTGGAAGCGGAAATTTCCTGACCGAAACATATCTTGGTTTGCGCAAGTTAGAGAACCGTGTTCTTGAAAACCTATATGATGGTAGTGAAGGTGGTACTGCAACACTGTGGCAAGTTGACCCCATCTTGGTCTCTATCGATCAGTTCTATGGTATTGAGATAAATGAGTTTGCAGTCGAGGTAGCTAAGACGGCATTATGGATTGCCGAGTTGCAGATGCTTGAGCAAACCCGTGAAATCATGAACATGTGGATTGAGCCTTTGCCTCTGAAGAATAACGACAACATTTACTGTGGTAACGCCCTGCGCATGGACTGGAGTGACGTGTTGCATGCAGAGCAGTGTGACTACATCATTGGTAATCCGCCGTTTATCGGTTCTTCCATTCGCTCAAAAACACAAACAGAGGATATGGAAATAGCCTTTGGCGATGAGAAGAAGTGGGGTAAGTGCGATTATTGTGTTGGGTGGTACAGAAAAGCTTCGACGTATATGTCTGCTAATTGTAAAGCGGCGTTGGTTAGCACAAATAGCATTACTCAGGGTGAACAAGTCGAGCCAACCTGGCGGCGATTTTTTGAGGCTGGATTTACAATCGATTTTGCTTATAAGACTTTTATTTGGGATAGCGAGGCTATGGACAAGGCGCACGTGCATTGTGTAATTATAGGTTTTTCAAAATGCAACTGTATTAATAAGAAAATAATCGAAGCATCGGGCAACGTTATTTCAGCATCAAATATTAATGGTTATCTGGTTAACGCACCAAGCGTTTTTTTAAAAACGAGAGGGAAGAGTATTAACACTGATGCGCCGCAGTTAAAACAAGGAAACAAACCTGTTGACGGTGGAAACTTAATTCTCACGCCGGACGAAGC
>CAJOJB010000025.1 GCA_905234635.1 uncultured Eggerthellaceae bacterium
GCCTTCAATATAGAAATTCAAAAGCTGATTATTACGACCGTCGAAGAACCAAGCCGCCCCTGCAGTTTGCAAGGGCTCAAAGCCCGCCGCACCGTCGACCACGCGCGGGTCGAGCGGGTTCACATAGGACGTCCCATAGTTTTCTTCGTTGTATTCTTTCGTTGCCTGGGAAAGTTCCGTGATTTCACTCCTACCCCAGTTTGTTGCGTCGAAATTGATGTTGGCCGTCTGCGAAACCGAAATGGCACTTTCCGGGAGCAGGCGCAAATTGTTCATGTGACGCACGTTGACAACCTGAATAGCGCCGTCGTCGTTCTTCGCATACAGGCTGTTCGCCTTAGCCTGGCCCTGTTCAGATGCAGGGGTTGAAATGGTTTCCCCGTCGCCCGTGTAGAGCACTTCCACCTGTGCCGTAATGTCGGCCCCCGGTTCGAAACCGGGGAACATATCTGCCAAATGCAAACCGTCGCGCATGCTGTCAAACAGAATGTCCACGTCTATGCTGCCGTTGGGGCTTAAGTGGAAGTCCTGGCCTCCGAAATAGCTGATGGTTTGGCTTGTGTTTCCGTCGGAAAGCGTTACGCGCACTTCCAAGTTCGTTTCGTTGCCGACAAGCCCCACGCCACCTGCGCATTGCACCTTCAAAAACAGTTCTTCGCCGTTTACGAAGGCCACCTGCGGGCTAAAGTGGTCGGGCTTTTCAGGGGCTGCGGCCGTAAGCCCGCAATAGTAGCCCACGGGGTAGCCGTTCCCCGTATTCATACGGTCGCTGCGTTCACGCGATGCAAGATTCTGCACGTCAGCGTAGGAAAAAGCAGAATCTTCGGAATAGAACACGGAATAAACGTCGGTCCCGTCGGCACGGGGACTTATTTCGACAATAAAACTGCCCTTAGAACTAAGACCGCTTAAAACTGCCGTACGGGCCATTACTTTTGCCAGGGCGTCGTCGGCGGCCACTTCCGCAGCCGTTCCTGCCGCTCCACCATTTTGTGCATAGTAGTAGTTCGTCCAGGAAGCATCGGGGGCATCTTGGGGCATAAAGCCTAAAGTGCCCAAATTTCGTTCCTGGGCAGCTGCCGTTAAGGTGCGATTGAACGGGGCATATTCACCGGAAGCTTCCATGGTGATGAACTGGTCTTGCAGCGCGATATACATTTCCTTGGCATAGTTGTCCAGGCGGTTCATTTCAAGCGTACGGGAAAGCGGTGCAAGGTTGGGCGCCGTAACAGCAACCATGACCGCAACGATGGCAATAACAACCAACAGCTCCATGAGTGTGAAGCCGGCGCGAGTGCGACGAATATGCTGCGTTTCTATGCCCAAACTCACCTGTCCTTCATGCCTGTATGGCGCACCATAACAAGCGACGTAATGCACGCGCTTCTACGTTGTGTATCAAACTGTCTTATTTTATCACTTTATCGGGGGTTTTGTCTGTTTTGGCACGCAAAAAAGCACCCTGGAAAATCAGGGTGCTTGTACATACTTTCAAGCGTTTAAGAACGCTTTTTAAGCACTTTGCTCTTACAGGAAGAACAACAACGTGTCGATAATGAACACGGGAACCAGAATGCCTACCGACCACTTCATGTAGCCAAAGAAGCTGGGCATCTTCACGCCATTGGACTGGCTGATGTTGTTGACCATGAAGTTCGGCGCATTGCCGATGTAGGTAATAGCACCCATGAACACGGCACCGGCAGAAATTGCAAGCAGGATTCTTTCGGTAACAACGCCCACGGTCGTCCAGACACCAGCGTCGGCGCCGAGTGCGCCTGCGGTAGTAAGGAACACCACGTAGGTCGGGCTGTTGTCCAAGAAGGACGACAGGGCACCCGTAATCCAGAAGAACTTCAGCGGCGTGTCCACGCCCAGGTTCGAACCGTTGGCAGAAAGCAGGGCGAGTGCCGGAATCATGGTGATAAAGATACCGATGAACAGGCGTGCAACTTCAGCGATGGGTTCCCATTCAAATTCGTTGTCTTCACGCAGCTTCTTGGGGGTGAACTTCAACGAAAGGAACATGGCAATAAGGATAAGTGCTACCTGAAGGAACCAGTCGAAGCCCAGGTGAACTTCTTCGCCGAAGGTGATGCCAGGTACATGATGGGGATCGCCATAGGAAGTACCAATAACGCCCTTGATAATAACGGCAAAAATGATAATGGCCAGGAAGATGAAGTTATAGGCACCTTCGAGCTTAAACTTAATCTTTTCGGACGCCTTCTTTTGCAGTTCGAGGCGCTCGAGGCCTTCCTTGCCTTCCTTTTTCACGAAGTGGGAATCGAGCACCGCAAACACAGCAAGCAGGATGCCAGCATTCAGGAGCAGCAAAGGCCAGATGTACTGGGCTGTCCAGAAAAAGGGCACGCCGCGCAAAAAGCCCAAGAACAGCGGTGGGTCGCCCAAGGGGGTCAAGCAGCCGCCAATATTGGCAACCAGGAAAATGAAGAAGACCACAATATGAGTCTTATGCGTGCGCCAGGCATTGGAACGAAGCACGGGGCGAATAAGCAGCATGGCCGCACCCGTCGTGCCTACGAAACTTGCCAGAAAGGTACCGATGGCCATCATAATGACGTTGTTCTTCGTCGTGCCGACCGGTGCACCCGCAATGTGGATACCGCCCGCTACCGTAAACAGGCCAAGCAGCAGCACGATGAAAGGAATGTAGTCCAGCAGGACCACTTCGCCCATTTTTTCGAGCATGATGCCAAAGCCATACACGGCCGTAAACGGAATCAAAAACACGAGCGACCAGAATACCGCCACATGCAGCTGATGATGCTCCCACCATTCAGGCTTTGTTAACGGAAAGAATGCGATGGAAAGCAGCATGCCCACGAATGGGATAACGCTCCACAGCGGTAAAGTTGTTCCAATGTCCATTAAAGTTCCCCTTTGAAACGCATTTGTTACACAAACTTTCAATAGTTTACTGTATGTTCGCACACGGCAGAAGTATTTGCATAGATTTTTTTCCTCGCGCGTTTAGTACCGAAAACGCCCTTGTATGGCGTACAATCACAAACAGAACTACAAACACGACTGGAACACCCAAAGGAAACATCATGGCATTACGTTTTCAGCCCGTTCAAACCGAAGAAGAACTACAGCAACTCGCCGAGATGGCGTCATTTATTTGGCACGAATACTGGCCGCCCCGTATTGGACTTGCACAGACCGACTATATGGTGGACATGTTTCATTCCGTCGATGCCATGAGACACGACATGAAAGAGCATGGCTACCGCTACTGGTTTTTGGTCGATGAACAAGGAAAATATGTGGGCTATACCGGTGGTGCCACCCAGCATTTGACGGGGGATGACGAAACGGATGCCTGGATGAAGCATGGCAGCGTGCTCGACGAACGTTGGCCCGACCGTTGGTTTATTAGCAAGATTTATCTTTATGCCGAAGAGCGCGGTAAGCATTATGGCAGTGAAGTGCTGCGCTTTTATGAACAGCTTTGCCGCGATGAAGGCCTACCTGCCATGGCGCTTACCGTTAACCGCGACAACGAACTAGGTATTCGTGCCTACGAAGGCAATGGGTTTGCTTCAATTGAAGACGTCGACGCCGAAATTGGTGAAGGTTTCATTATGTATGACCACATCATGGTTAAAACTATCGAGGAGTAAAGCCCCCGCGGGGGCTTTACTCCTCTGGGGGCAGGTGCTTTCCAGTCGGGCTTATTGCACTCAGCAGATTAAATGCTCACTGACTCTTCGACCACCGGTAAGTTTTACTTAATTGAGTTTTGTGCGGATGGCGGAAGCAATGCCAGGGCCGTCTAGGCCAAAGCGGGCAAAGATTTCCTTGTAGTCACCCTGCTCGATGAATTCGTCTGGGAGGCCCAGTACGAGCGTTGGTGTAGCACTATCCAGCTTCGAAAGTTCTTCGAGCACACCTTCACCTGCCCCACCGGGAATGCAGCCTTCTTCGACGGTAACCACCAGTTTGGTTTGAGCTGCAGCCTGAATAGCTTCCACGTCCAAGGGCTTTGCCCAGCGCATGTCGACCACGCGGGCTGTAATACCTTGCTCTTTCAGGAGGCCTGCTGCTTCGCGGGCAAAATGAACCATGCGGCCAAAGGCCAAAATAGCCACGTCGCTTCCTTCGCATACCATGCGCGACCTGCCTACTTCGAGCAATTCAGGTTCCGCTGGAAGTTCAACGCCTTCACCGGCGCCACGCGGGTAGCGCAAGGCCACCATGCCGGGAATGGCAAGGGCAGTATGGAGCGCATGGACCAGTTCTGCCTCGTCGGATGGCACCAAGATACGGACATTGGGAACCATGCGCAAATATGAAATGTCGAGGGCACCGTTGTGGGTTGCACCGTCGCCCCCCACCAGGCCCGCACGGTCGATTGCCAATACCACGTCCAAATCTTCCATGGCATTATCGATGATAATCTGGTCAAGCGCCCGCTGCATAAAGGTCGAATAAATTGCCACCACCGGCTTCTTACCACCAATGGCAAGACCGGCAGCAAAACCCAAAGCATGTTCTTCAGTAATACCCGTGTCGAAGAAGCGGTCGGGGAAGCACTCAGCAAAGTCATGGAGGCCCGTGCCACCTTCCATGGCTGCAGTAACCGCACAAATAGCGTTGTTCGCTTGAGCTTCGGCAACCAGAGCGTCGCCAAAAACCTTCGTGTAGGTGGGCGGATCACCTGCGCTTTTCTTCAATTCGCCCGTTTCAACATTAAAGCCGGCAGGCCCATGGAAGGCTTCGGGGTTTTCTTCTGCAGGCGTATAGCCCTTGCCTTTTTTCGTGATGGCATGAACCAGCACGGGCACATCGGCATCTAAGACTACCGAAAGCACTTCGCGCAACTTTGCTATGTCATGACCGTCGATAGGCGACGTCGAAACAATGTCGAGCGATTCAAAAATCGTGGCCTGCGGGAAGAGGAATTGCTTAAACGAATCCTTAGAACGGCGGCCCATTTCAAGCATGAAGCGCATAAACGGGCCACGTTGTTCGAGCGCTTCCTGCAAAGCGTCGCGGGCATCGCGGTACTGGTCGGAAATGCGCATATAACCCAAATGATGCACGAGCGCACCCACGGGGCGCGAAATAGACATTTCATTGTCGTTGAGCACGATAACCATAGGTGTTTGCTCTTGCCCGATATGGTTAAGTGCTTCAAAGGCCATGCCCCCCGAAAGGGAAGCGTCGCCAATAACGGCTACCACCTTGTTTGTCCCGCCGCTTAGGTCGCGCGCCTTCGCCAGACCAAGCGCCACTGAAAGGCTATCGGACGCGTGGCCCGAATGATGCACGTCAAATTCGCTTTCTTTGGGGTTCGTGAAAGCGGTAATACCGTCGGTTTGACGCAGAGTCGTAAAGCGATCCAGGCGCCCCGTGATTAGTTTGTGGGCGTAAGCCTGATGGCCCACGTCGAAAACGATTTTGTCATCGGGGCAATTCAAGAGGGAGTGCAAAGCTACGATGATTTCAACCGCACCTAGGCTTGAACCTAAATGGCCACCCGTTTGCGACGTAGTGGTAATTATTTCTTGGCGAATCTCGTTGCAAAGAATAGCGAGTTCGTCATTAGAAAGCAGATGAAGATCCGCTGGTTTGGTTATCGCGTCAAGAATGCGCACCGTACTCCCCATAGTGCCCTTCTCCTAGAGAATTTCGGCTTCCCCCACCTGATTATCTTCCGCTGGCATGCTTGTGGTTTCAACATTATTTGCAACTTCAGCAGTTCCATCTGCGGTCCGAGCTTCAGTTTCCGCAATCGCACCTTCGGTGTCTTCTTCGTCGGCTTCTTCAGCTTCTTCGGCATCGCGTTCGTTCATGTCAGATTCGAGCAAGCTGGAAGCCTGCATACCCAAGGCAACCGCTTCTTCGAGCAAGTCGAGAGCGTCGTCGAGCGGCATCGTTTCATCTTCCATGATTTCGGCGATTTCGCTCAGGCGGTCGGTTACCGTACCAAAACTGGTCGGGATAGCCGTTGGTGCCGCTTCGGTTTCAGCTTCGGCATCGATGTCGACTTCAGCATCCTCCTTGACCTCGACTTCTGCATCCACAGGGGCTTCGACCATGTCTGTTTCTTCGGCAAGCCCTGGGGCTTCACCTTCTGTTTCTTCGGAAACCTGTGAGGCTTCACCCTCTGTGGCTTCCTGAACAATTTCAAAATCGGATTCAAATTCTTGCGACATACGCTTTTAGTCCTCCATTATTACATCAAGCGCATCACCTGCGCTTTTATCCACAATGCGATCGGCGCAATAGGTCCGTGCAATACGCCCCAACAAACCATTCACGAAACGCGCGGAATCGTCTTCCCCACCAAAGGACTTCGCCAACTCCACCGCTTCATTGATAACCACCGAAACAGGCACCGATTCTTCGTAGAGCATTTCATAGCATGCCAACAGCAAAATGACGTGATCCACTATGGGCATGCGTTCCACGCTCCAGTTTTCCGAAGCTTCCGCCAGCTTTTCGTCAATGCTCTGCGTGTGTTCGGCAGCACCTGCCACCAGAAGCTTCGCATATTCGGGAAGATGCCCTGCATCGGGCAATTCGGGGTCCTGTGCCAGCAACGCACTTGCCGGCTCGTCGGTAACCAGGCTCATATAAAGCGCCTGAACCGCCAGCTGGCGCGCCAGTGTTCTTTCATGTTGCTTGGCCACGTACCCTACCCTTGTGTCCTCGATGCAATTAAAAATTTAGGAAACAAATTGAATACCGTCGATATAAACGTCCACGTCCGACACTTCCACGCCCACCTGGGTTAAAACGGCATCGGAAACAGTCTGGCGAATACGGGCAGCCAATTCGGGAAGCACCGTGCCATATACCGCTTCGACATGAACGCCAATTGACAGCGTATTGTTTTCGTTAGCCTTCACTTCAATAGGCTGGATAGCACCTTTATTTCCCAAGGCAGCCAGCAGGCTGGCAGCACCACCCGAAAGAACGGCGCCTTCAACCGTGCCCATGGCAATGCCCACGATGGTTTCCACCACACCGTCGGCCAATGCCATACCATCCAAACGCAAATCGCTCATGCTTATTCCCCCATCTCTGTTTCGATAAAGTCAGTGTACGCCCGTCCCGCCTTAAATGCTTCGTTTTCAAGCACCTTTAAGTGGAAAGGAATGGTTGTCTCAATGCCTTCAATTTTGAATTCCGAAAGCGCCCGCTTGCCGCGCGCAAGAGCTTCCTCGCGCGTGTGGCCCCACACAATAAGCTTGGCCACGAGCGAGTCGTAATACGGCGAAATGGTCGCACCCTGTTCCAGGTAGCTTTCCACGCGCACCCCTGGGCCACCAGGTACCGTAAATTTGGTAATGGTGCCTGGGCATGGACGAAAATCGTTAGCAGGGTCTTCGGCGTTAATGCGGAATTCGATGGCATGACCATAAGGCGTGAAGGGTGCGCGCCCTGCGCATTCCATAGGTTCACCAGCCGCAATGCGTAGCTGTTCCTTGATAATGTCAACGCCCGTTATTTCTTCGGTTACCGGGTGTTCCACCTGCACACGCGTATTCATTTCCATAAAGTAAAAGCGCCCGTCTTGATCGAGCAAGAATTCGATGGTGCCGGCGTTTCGATAATCAACCGCACGCACGGCCTTAACCGCTGCCACACCCATAGCGCGACGCGTTTCTTCGTCAAGGGCAGGACTTGGTGCTTCTTCGAGCAACTTCTGATGCCGGCGCTGAATGGAACAGTCGCGTTCACACAGGGCCACGCGGTTGCCGTGGTCGTCGGCGAGCACCTGAATTTCCACATGACGGGGGTGCATGACCAGCTTTTCAAGATAAACGGTGTCGTTGCCAAAAGCCGCACCCGCTTCCATACGTGCCGCCTTGTACTGAGCTTCCAAGTCGGCAGGATTGTGCACTTCGCGCATACCCTTACCACCGCCGCCGGCACTCGCCTTAATGAGCACAGGATAACCCACGCGTTCGGCAAAGGCCGCCGCTTCTTCCACAGTGTCGACAAGACCGTCAGAGCCAGGAACAGTGGGCACACCGCATGACATCATGGTTTCGCGTGCCGTGGCTTTGTCACCCATGCTTTCGATGCATTCGGGGCTTGGGCCAATAAAGACCAAATTGTTTTCTGCGCACAAGCGCGCAAAGCCCGCATTTTCAGCTAGGAAACCATAGCCGGGGTGCACCGCCTGGGCACCCGTGTTTATTGCCGCCTGGATAATGGATTCCATAACCAGATAGCTTTGCACTGCAGGAGCCGGCCCTATGCACACCGCTTCGTCGGCATAGCGCACGGGCAAGGTGCTGGCGTCTTCGGTGGAATACACTGCCACCGTTTTCACGCCAAGCTCGCGCGCAGCCCGCATAACACGCAGGGCCACCTCGCCACGATTTGCCACTAAAATCTTGTCGAACATTTACGCCTCCATGCTGGTAAGCGTATCGGAGTGAAGTGGTTCGATATAGAACAAAGGCGTACCGTATTCAACAGGCATGGAGTCGTCCACGCATACTTCGCGTACTACACCCATTTCTTCGGCGGTTATTTCGTTCATGAGCTTCATGGCTTCGACGATGCACAAGGTCTGACCAGCCATTACTTCGTCACCTACTTGAACGAAGGGCGGCTCGCCCGGCGCAGGGGCTACATAGAAGGTACCTACCATAGGCGCCACGACCGGCTTCCATTCCGAAGGACGGTTGCTTGCTGGAGCTTCGGCCACAGCCGCTTCTGCAACAGACGCCGCGCTAGCCACCGGGGCAGCCACGGGTGCGGCAGCTGCGGCAGCTGCCAAGGCGTCGGCACTTACCATGCCAGGCATACGTACAGCAATGCGATTGCCTCCTTCTTCAACGACGATTTCACCTACGCCGCTTTCTTCAGCAACGCGAATAAGTTCTTTGATTTGATTGATGTCCACGTAATCGTCCTCCTTGGTTTCGCTTGATTCTTCTTCAAGCAAAAACTCAGTCTTTTCACCCGTACGATGCTTGCTTAAGAAGGTCCTGGCCTCCACGGGGAACAAAGCGTACATGAGCACGTCTTCTTCGCTCTGAGCAAGATCGCCAATTTCTTCAGCCACTTCGTCGAAGGTGGTCGTCACCAACGAACCAGGCGAAACACTTTCGTCCAAGATATCGTCGGCGCCCACTACCTTGGCCACGACGTTTGGATCCATAGGCCCCGGTGCCTTGCCATAGTAACCGCAGATGTAGTCCTTCATTTCTTTGGAAACCACACCCCAGCGCTTGCCAGTAAGCACGTTGAACACCGCCTGGGTGCCCACAATCTGGCTCATGGGCGTAACGAGCGGCGGATAGCCCACTTCAGCGCGGACCTTCGGGATTTCTTTCATAACATCAGCCAAGCGGTCGCTTGCGTTTTGCACTTCGAGCTGGGCAACCAAGTTGCTCATCATGCCGCCAGGCACCTGATGGTTGTATACCTGCATGTGAATGAGGCTGGATACGCCGCGCTTGTAATGGCTGCGCTTGCGCACACCTTCCCAGTACTCGGCAATTTCGAAGAGAAGATCCAGATCCAGTTCCGTGTCGTAGCGAGACTCCTGCATGGCTGCCACAATCATTTCCACCGCTGGATGACTGTTACCAAAAGCCAACGGCGCACTGGCCACGTCGGCAATGGCAGCGCCCGCTTCAGCAGCCTTAATAATATTGGCCGGAGCCATACCACCTACATAGTGGCAGTGCACATGCACGGGCAGGCCAATTTCAGCGTTAAGCGCACGCACCATGCGTTCGGTGCGGTACGGCGTAAGCATACCCGCCATGTCCTTGATGGCAATGGAATGGGCGCCCAAGTCCTTTAATTGCTGGGCATATTCCAGGTAGCTGTCCAGGGTGTGAACAGGGCTTACGGTATAGCTAATGGCACCTTCAAAGTGGGCGCCCACTTCGTGAATGGCTTCGGCGTTGTCCACCACATTGCGAATGTCGTTGAGCGCGTCAAACACACGGAATACGTCGATACCATTGCGCTTGGCCGCATGGATAAAACGGTTACAAATTTCGCGACTGTAATGCTTGTAGCCCACCAAATTTTGGCCGCGCGTAAGCATGGCCAAGGGCGTGTTTGGCGTTTTATTCTTTATAGAGCGAAGGCGCTCCCAAGGGTCTTCGTCTAAGAAGCGCAAGCAGGTGTCGAAGGTTGCCCCGCCCCACGCTTCAATGGCCCAATAACCAACGCGGTCCATGGCGGGCAAAATAGGAAGCATGTCGCCCACTGGCATACGCGTTGCCCAAAGGCTTTGCTGACCGTCGCGGATGGTTACGTCCATAAGTTGTAGCTTAGGCATACGTGCATGCACCTCCTTTATTAACAAAGTTCGAACTTTGTATTATAGAAGATTAAGCGCCCTCCTAAGTGAAGGGCGCTTAATTTAACCTATAAAAGCGCAAAACGGCTGTTTAACGGGCAATTAATTACACGGCGTGACTAGTGTGTTCGACATAGGGCACATGGTCTTTACCCAATGCAATCACCACGCCTTGCTTCTTCAGGTCTGAGTATTCAACCGAAGCGGTAAACACCACGTCGGAACTGGAATTCAGGGCTGTTTCGCAGCTATCCTGGATAACACCGATAATGAAGCCAATACCTACCATCTGCATGGCAATATTGGTATCGATACCCAGCAGCGAGCAGGCTACAGGAATAAGCAACAACGAACCGCCCGGCACACCACTGGCACCACAGGCAGAAACGGCAGACAGCACGCACAAAATAATGGCGGTCAGCGGATCGACCGAAATGCCCATGGTCGTGGCAGCGGCCAGCGAAAGAACGGTAATGGTGACGCAGGCGCCCGCCATGTTAATGGTTGCACCCAAAGGAATTGACACAGAATAGGTGTCTTTGTTCAGGCCTAGGTTATTACAGAGTTCCATGTTCACTGGAATGTTTGCAGCAGAGCTGCGGGTGAAGAATGCCATGATAGCGGAGTCCTTCAGACAGCGCAGCACCAGGGGGAACGGGTTTTCGTGCACGTTAAGCCAGACCAGAAGCGGATTGGTAACAAGTGCAATAATTGCCATGACCGCCACAAGCACGGCGATAAGCTTGCCGTATTCGGTAAATATTTCCAGGCCACTAGTAGAAACAGCAGTATAAACCAAACCACACACACCAAAGGGAGCGAAGGCGATAATCCAACGTACCACCTGAGCAACGGCATCGGAAATATCAGCCATGAAATCTTTAGTGGCTTGGGACGACTGACGCAGGGCAATACCAATAAGGATGGCCCACATCAAAATGCCCAAGAAGTTTGCTTCAGTCAACGAACCGAAGGGGTTGGAAACAACTTTCTGCAACAGATTTGCAATAACTTCAGCGACACCAGAAGGTGCTGTATTTTCTGCCGCTTCAACACCAGCCAGCGTGAGCGAAATGGGGAACAAATTGCATGCCACAACGGCTACCACACCCGCAATAAACGTGGATAACACGTAGAGCAAAATGATACGCCCCATACCCCTGGCTTTTGTAGCGCTACAGACGGCATTAATAACCAGCACAAATACCAAAAGCGGCGCGACGGCCTTCAAGGCACCTACGAACAGATTGCCAACCATATCTAGCCATTCCATACCAGGCACAACGAGGGCAATAATAGTACCCACAACCAAGCCGCCCAGAATGCGCCAGATAAGGCTCCAGCTATTCCATGTATCCCATATTGTCTTCATGAGTTCCCCTTCTAAAGTATTCAACAAACATGATTATATTATTGTGGCTGTTTTATATCATTCAAGCAAGGAAAAAGTGCTGCTGCCTTTTGCCGTATAATAGACGGGCTTTTAAACCGAAGAGAAAGAAACAAAACATGGCTATTTCAACCGCTGACTTTAAGAATGGCATTTGTATCGAACACAACGACAAGCTGTGGACCATTGTGGAATTCCAGCACGTAAAGCCTGGCAAGGGTGGCGCATTCGTGCGCACCAAGCTGCGTGACGTGCGCACGGGCCGCATCGTAGAGCATACTTTTAATTCTGGGACGAAATTCGACAGCGTGCGTATGGAAACCAAGCGTCTCCAGTATCTGTATAACGACGGCTCGGACTTCCATTTCATGGATCCTGAAAGCTATGAGCAGATGAGTGTTTCTGCCGACGTAGTAGGCGATGTTGCCCAGTGGCTGAAGGAAAGCGACGAAGTGGCTCTCAACTATGCGGGTGAAGAACTCATTTCGGTTGAACCGCAGATGTTTGTTGAGCTTGAAATCACCGAAACCGATCCTGGTTTTAAGGGCGACACCGTACAGGGTGGCACCAAGCCAGCTACACTGGAAACTGGCGCAACCATTCAGGTCCCCATGTATATCGAAGTGGGCGAAACCGTACAGGTGGACACACGCGACGGTCGCTTTGTGAAGCGCGTTTAACGGCTTGCCAAAACCACGGACGAGCACAACGCTCCCCCTTTCTCAATAGCAATGGCCCCCTCGAAGTGAGGAGGCCATTTGTTTAAGCTATCGTTTTAGGGTTATAGGACAAAAAGTGTGTCTGGCGGCTAGTCCCAGTCGTGCCTCCATGGGTCGCTATGATGGAATTCCGACCACACAAGCGCATCGCCCCATTGAGGAATAGAATCGAAGCGTTTTTCATCAATTGCCAGCTCCTGATATATCGCTTCTATATCCTCGTCCGTTGGCATCATCTTTATAATCTTGGCCTCGTTCGCTGGGCATTCGGTATGCATGTAGCACCACCAGAACACAGCCTTGACCCTGCGCATAGTGGAAAGCCCTCTGTGGTTTCTCAGGACATGGCGTATCTGGGCGTTGAGGCTTTCGATTTGGTTGTTTGTCGCCGGAAGCTCCCTTTCCTTCGCCTGCTCCGATGTCAGGTAAGTGAACACGCTTCCAGTGCTCACCAGCCTGCTAAGCGAGCTCCTCGCTTTCCTAAGCCTGGAGCGCCATCGGTGACAACAAGGCCAGGCGGGGCTATTCTGCTCATGAGCGCACCCCATGCCTTCGAATGCTCGCTTTGGGCCAGGTACCAGCCGAGCACGTGACTTTCGCTGCAGGCGATTAGCACGCGCGCGTTCCTGGCGATGTATATGGCATCGATGAAGATAACGGGTGGATTTCGTCAACAAGCGGCGGCAGTGCCCAAAGGCCCCAGAACCTCTCTGCCATCCTCCTGAAGCTTCTTCCCCCTCCCGGCATTTCGGCCTGCGTCTTTTTCGACAGGAGCCACCCCAGGAACATCTT
>CAJOJB010000026.1 GCA_905234635.1 uncultured Eggerthellaceae bacterium
AAAACCTGTCACAGTCGGTCATGATTGTGCAAAACAGCCTGCTCGAAAGCGAAGGTGGCGAAGGCGTGCTCCAAGAACTTCAAGCTGTGTGGAACGAAGCGGTCGACCTGGTTAACGCCAATCCTGAAAACTACCGCAGCGTGCTTATTGCCAACGCTAACCTTTCTGAAGAAATTGCAGACTCGTACCCCATTTGCCAATATCCGGCGGCCCAGATGCCTACGGCAGATATGGTTGATCCGGTTCTGGCATGGATGGAAAAGAAGGGCTACCTCAGCCAGCAGCTAAGCTACGACGCTAGCACGGGCGGCTTTACGGTTAAGTAGCCAGGCGAAAGCGTTTGGCGGTAGGGGCACACTAAACCTTCGCCCGCGCAAGCGCCGACAGGTAATTAATGAACGAAGTAGAACACACATGGGCGAAGAAGGCGGGCGGCTACGCTTTTGCCGTCGTCTTTATTGTGGTGGGGTGGTGGCTCACGGCCCTTGCTCTTAACACACCTGCTCTGCCCACGCCGCTTCAGGCCATACAGATGCTCGTTGCCAACGCCGACCAGCTGCTGCCTTTTTTTGTTACCAGCACCTGGCGTGTGGTAGTTTCGGTGGCGCTGGGTACTGTTTTGGCGGTTCCCATTGCACAGTTCTGCGCGCGCTCCAAAACACTCGACGCCTTGTTTGCGCCCGTGCTTTACCTGCTTTATCCCATTCCCAAGGTCGTCTTGCTTCCCATATTGTTGGTGCTGCTAGGCCTGGCGGACGCACCCAAGATTGTGCTTATTACGCTCACGGTGTTTTTCCAGGTGCTCGTTGCCACGCGCGACGCTGTGCTCAACATCCCCGAAACTGCCTTCTGGGCAATTCGTAGCCTGGGCGGCAACCGGTGGCATGAATACTGGCATGTGGTGGTGCCGGCAACCCTGCCCGCCGTGTTCACGTCCTTGCGCATTGGGGTGGGTACTGCTATTGCCGTGCTCTTTATTGCCGAAGCTATGGCGGGGTCCACGGGGCTGGGCTATTTCATCATGCAGTCTTGGTCGATGGTGAATTACCCGCGCATGTTTGCGGGCATCATTGCCATGGCTATGTTGGGCGTGGTGCTCTACGCCGCCTTCGACATCGCCGAACGCCGCCTCATGGTTTGGCGCTAAAACCCACCGCCTCTTCCAGTAGTTGCCGCTACGCTAAAACCATACCCGCTTTTAGCACCACCACCCGCGCGCCGTCTTGACATTCCGCACGTGGTATTTATACTGAATTATTATTCAGTGAAAAATTATTCAGTATTTTAGTAAAAGGGTGAATATCATGTTTGTTGGTCGTGAAAAAGAGCTTGCAACGCTTAAAGAACAACTAAGCAGCAGCACCAAAACGGCTGTATTAATTTACGGCAAGCGTCGCGTGGGAAAGTCGACGCTTGTTGCTCAAGCGGTACAGGATTTTTCTGGCGTGGTTATAAACCATCTCTGCGTCCAGAGTACCTATGAAGGCAATCTTGAATTGCTCTACCGTAGCGTCAGCCGCGCGCTTTCCCTGCCGAGCCTTTCCTTTTCCCACGTGTTTGACCTCTTTGAGTTCCTCGGCCAGCAGGATCAGGACATTCTCGTCGTGCTGGATGAATATCAATACCTTAAGCAGTCGCTTAAAAACGGCGAAATAGACTCGTACCTACAGACTATTATCGACACGCTTCCGCCCAATGTGAAGATTATTCTTTGTGGCTCGTACATCAGTGTCATGAAAGAGTTGCTGGACGAAGAAAACCCGCTTTTTGGTCGCATGAGTGCCATCATACATGTGAAAGACTTCGACTACTACGATGCCGCGCGTTTTTATCCCAAATTGCCGCCCTACCATAAGATTGCTCTCTACGGTGTTTTCGGGGGCAGCCCCTTTGTGCTTGAGTCGCTCGATGTAGAAGCGCCTTTGCAGGACAACCTGGAACGCCTCCTTCTTCCCTCGACAGGCATTTTGCGCACGCATATCGAAAGCGTCATGCTCAAAGAAATACAGAAAAGTTTCGATGTGCGCATTTTGGAAGTGCTCGGCAATGGGAAGAAGCGCTATTCGGACATCCTCGGCTTACTTGGCGGGCAAAACAATGGTCTGCTCGACAAGCAGCTTAAAAGCCTCATGGATATGGAAACTATTACGAAAACCTACCCTATAAACAAGGCCGAAGACAAAAAGAAGCACTTCTACGAAATTGAAGACAATCTCATGCGCACCTATTTTGCATTTTTGTTCGGTCGCACGCCACTCATTGACCGCCTGGGCGAACACACCTTTTTCGAAAACGAAATTGCACCTACGCTCACGCAATATATTAGCCGTCGTTATGAAGAAGTGGTACGTCAGTATTTCGTGCGTCTGGCACATGCGGGCAAGTTGCCCGGCGTCGACGACTTTGGAACCTACTGGTACGACGACCCCGTCACTAAGACCAATGGGGAATTCGATTGTGTATTGAAGAGGGGCGACACACTGGATTTCTTTGAGTGTAAGTATCGCAAGACACCTATGGAAAAAGGAGAATGCGAAGCGGAAGAACAACAAGTCCGCAGCATCCCCAATGTGGAAATTGGTATGGTCGGCTTTGCTTGTACTGGTGGTTTTTCGTTTAAGTCGAAGACCTACAAACTCATTACGGGGGACAAGCTTTATAAGCTGACTTTTTAGCCCTCAGCGCGGGTGCGCGCGTCCTTGATGGCGAAGTCATAGACCAAATGGGCCAGGTCCCGGGCGCTTGTTTTGCCCGGGTGGGCCAGCCATTCAGAAATCATATAGAGCGTGCCCGTGAGCGTATACTCCAACATGAGCTCGATTTCGCCTTCCGAGCGCGTTCCGCTTGGCTGTAGCACGTATTCGCGCCAAAGCGGTTTAAGGTTGTCCTTCAACTTATGCATGAAGGCATTGTCGCCTTGCGTGCCCAGCAGTGCGCGAATGTAGACCTTGTTGTGTTCGTAAAACAGCACCACGTCGGTGCAAGCTGCAATCTTGTTCAGTTTGCTTGCGTTGCCAGCGAGCCGTTGCATGCAGCCTTCCACGCATTCGGTCATGCCAGCGAGCAGGGCGTTTTCACGTTGCGCGAGCAGGTCGTACAGGTCGTGGAAATGCAAATAGAAGGTCCCGCGGTTGTAGCCCGCGCGCGTGCACACTTCACCCACGGTAATCTTTTCAAGCGGGGTGGTGGCGTAGAGCTGCCAAAAAGCTTGCTCGAGGTCGGCCTTGGTGCGCGCGGTTTGTTCAGGACGCTTTCTCATGGCATAAGCATAGCACCTTAGATAAAGGCTTGGTTTTGGGGTATAAGCAAAATTTATTCCCTCATTAAATATTTTTCAAAAAGGGGGGATATTGCCAGATTTAAAGAATTGCGACATTTTTAAGCGTACAATTATGCACGTCACATGATGTTGAAAACCCGACCGAAAGGAACAAGCATGAAGAAGTTCATTGTTGTCCTGGTTGCTACCTTTGCCCTGGCTGCTTTGGTAGGCTGCGGTGGCGGCGCCGCTGCGAGCCTGTATAAAGATGGCACCTATACGGGCGCTGGCCAAGGAAAGTCTGGCGAAATTACCGTGACCATTACCATTGCGGGCGACAAGATTACGGTAGATGAAATTACCGACCCAGGCGAAACGGTGGGCATCGGTGGCGCTGAAGCTATTGCCGACGGCACCTTTAAACAGCAGATTGAAGAAGCCCAGAGTGCGGAAATTGACGGTGTGCTGGGAGCTTCGCTTACAACAGCAGGTGTGAAGACTGCCCTCGAAGACGCCCTCGCGCAAGCCAAGAACTAGAACAAGCAACGCTTGCTTTGTGAAAACGGTTTCGAACGATTCCACGTACAGGCTTGTACTTACCGCGCTTATAGCCGCGGTGGGCATGCTGCTGGGCTACATCGAAACACTGGTACCCCTACCCATTCCTGTGCCAGGCATTAAGCTAGGATTTGCCAACATTGCTATTCTGTTTACGCTCTATGCCGTGGATACGCGCATGGCGGCATTTGTGGCGGTTGCAAAACTGCTTGTGGTTGCCTTTACCTTTGGTTCACCTTTTATGGCACTTTTTAGCCTAGGCGGCACCGCCTTAGCTTTTGTGGCCATGGTGCTCCTGAAAAACTCGAAGCGTATAGGCCTTATGGGCGTTTCGGCGGCTGCGGCCGTTTGCCACAACATCGGTCAGCTGTGCGTGGCTACCTTTGCGCTGGGTACGCCTTCTGTCTGGACGCTTGCGCCCATTCTTGTGGTTGCGGGCGTTGTCACCGGTTGCATCACGGGGCTTATTGCAAGTCTTGTTCTTAAATCTTTTGGGGTGCGTGAAGCTAGAAACCAACCATAAGGCGGGGCATGTCACCAAAAACAAGCAGGTGAATAATGCCAAGCACCGCAATGTGGGCGGGGTAGTACAGGTAGAAGAACCACTTCAGCGACCGACCCCGCTGGCCGTTATAGGCCATAAGCAGTGGTATGGCGGCCGTGTTGCCAACAGCGTAATACAGTACGAAGGGAAGGTTGCGCCAACTACCTTCCGCCAGGGCATCAACGAAGTGCCCAATCGTACTGTACAGACCTATGCCAATGGGAACCAGCATGGCAATTGCGGTGCCACCTGGTTTTTCGCGCAGCATGTAAAACAGCAATACCAACACTGGCCCTACGGTTCCCCAGTCGCACACCCAGGTTGCCAGGCATATGCCCAACACTAAAATCGTGCGTGCCCACGGGTTTTCAACGTTGTCGACAATCCAGAGCGCAGCAAGGCCGCCCAGCAGGGTGAAGAGCACATTGCCTTCATGGCCCAAGAAAAGCCAGAAGGGGACTTCGGAAACCAACGCAAAGGCCAGCAGCCGTTCGCCGTAGCGTCGAATATTTGAAGTGTGTATGTAGCCTTCCACGAGCAAAAAAGCCATGACCGGAAAGGTGAGCCCGCCCACGGCCAGGAGCACGCAGCGGGGCCAGTAGGGCAGATGCGGGTAGAAAACATACGCCGCATGGTTACAGGTCATGGCAATGATAGCCACGATTTTCAACGTAAATGACGTAAGGCCGCCTGCGCTGGGCGTCGGCTTCGTTTCATCCGTTACAGGAACAATGTTAGGTTCCGAAAGCATGTTAAGATGATAAACCATGGCAAGCGAAACTAAACACTCAACACGCAAGGGGAGCATTCTGCTTATTGCTGCCGTGATGCTTGGTGCGTTGCTTGGCAGTATGTTCATGCAGCTTGTCCGACCGCACGCTACGGGCGAATTGGTGGCCCGCGTGACGTCGCACGACGAAGTGGTGGCCGTGCTGCCGCTTTCGCAGGAAGCGCGCCAGGTGGTGGAATGCGAAGAAGGTGCAAACACCGTGGTCGTGCAGGGCGAAGGCGTTCATATTGAAAACGCCAACTGCAAAGGGGGTGACTGCATGAAGCAGGGTACCATTTACGACCAGGGGCGCTTGCTCGTGTGCTTGCCCCATAGGCTTATCGTTGAAATTGTGCCCCTTGATGGCAGCCCCGATACGCCTTCGGTCTACACGGGAGAAGAACTGGTTGGTTCGAGTAGTGCGCCTGACATAGACGCGGTGGCGCGCTAATGGTGGGCGCACACCAAACAGGCGACGAGCCCACAGGCGGCGTGCGCACGGGCGATATGCGCATAAGCGCCGCACGCACGAACGACGAGCGCGTCCCTTATGTCCCGCAGAAGGCCTACGAATTTACGGCGTTCAACACCATTAACACGCTCATCATTTTTGACAAAGAGGACAAAGGGGCAGGGATTTTGGTGGCTCCGACTGCCTTCGAAGCGGTGCATGCTGCAGCCGAACGCTACGAGCAGCTTTTTAGCCATACGGACCCCAACAGTGCGTTGTCGCAGTTTAATCGCGAAGGCGGCAAGCCTGAAGACATCGACCCAGAACTAGGTGAACTCATCAACTTTGCCCTAGCTTATAGCACCGCTACCGACGGACTTTTCAACCCTTGTTATGAAACAGACAAAGAACCGGGTGTTTTGTTTGGCGAGGAACCAAGGGAAGCGGGGCTACAAATCACGTCGCTGGGCGGCATTGCGAAGGGCTACATCGCCGACGCACTGTGTGAACTGCTTAAGCAGCATGGCGTGGAACATGCCATCGTAAATCTGGGTGGCAACGTGAAAGTGCTCGGTGGCAAACCCACTGCAAAGAATGCTGCGCAGCCTTTTACTATTGGACTACGCGTGCCCAAGAAATTTGCCCTTCGCGAAGATTCCTTTGCTACCGTCCAGCTGTCCGAAGGCGCCGTGGTAACCAGCGGTATTTACGAACGCGGTACCCGTGCGCCTGACGGCACGTGGCTCCACCATATTATCGACCCACGTACGGGCAGGCCTGCCGAAACCGACCTGGTGTCCGCATCGGTTATCTGCGATTCCGCACTCGAAGCCGACGCCTATGCCACGGCGCTTATTGTTATGGGGCTCGATCGTGCGCGCGAATTCATCGAGCAGACCCCCGACTGCGAAGCCGTTTTCGTTACCTCTGCCGGAACGGTGGTGACCACTTCGAACATAGGAAGCAAAGTCCCCTTCGCTTTGCTATAGTGTTGTTATAAACGAAGCTTAATCGGAAGGATATTGCCCTGGTCACACCACGAAAGACCCCAAAGCATCTTGTGTGTTCGCGCAAAAGTCTGCTTCCTCTTATTGCGGTGCGAGCGAAGGGCGGCACGTTTTGAAAGACCTACGCCTTCGTGCACCTCTGTATTTTGCGCTCCTTGCGGCAATGGCCGTGATTGCTTGCTTCAGTCTGATTCCTGGCGGGACAAACCCAAGATATGTTGATTATGGCACTTTTCGACAAACGCTCATGTCGGCCGTTCTGCTGGCGACACTGTACCTTTTCTCGGGTGAATGGCAACTCGATGTCGATGCGGGCACAAAAGACTTATCGCTGAAGCGCACGCTTGGCGTGGTGGCGGCTGCCGCCGCGGTCATTGGCTTTGCGGCCGTGTATGTGCAGGGCAGCGTTATTAGCCCGCCGCGCCATGCCATCATTATGTTCGTGGTCCTTATGTTTGGCACTGCCGTGTTTGAAGAAATCCTTTTTCGTGGCTTCTTTCTTGAAGGCTTTGCCAAAACGCTACGCGACCGCGGCTCAAAAAACGCCTTGCTTTATGCAGCCTTGGCGTCGTCGCTTCTTTTTGGCGTACTTCATGTCACGAGCGACCTGGGATCGCTGTTTCGTGTAGAGGCATATATCCAGGCAGTCGTGAAAGTGCTTGAAGGTACGCTTTTCGGCATGGCCATGTGTGCGCTGTCCGTAAAAACAAAGAGTATCTGGCCCGCAGTGGCGGCGCATTTTGCATTCAACTTGTTAAGCGAAGGGCCCGTCTTCCTTGCTACAGGCGCGCTCAAGTTCACCTATATCACGGGTTCACCGGCCGACATTACCGTGCTGCTCGTTGGTTGTGCCGTTTTGCTCCCAGCCGCTAAGTGGGCTTGGGACTATCTTGCCCATTAGTTTTGTGTGCCCATAACGCAACCACATGCAAGCGTTCTTGCATTCATATTGCAATCAAATTAGAGTAATATTATTAATAATGCTCATATCGCACTTATTTGATAGGAGTATGTCATGCCTGCAACTACTCCTACCAAAGCCAATGCCAACCTTATCCGCGCTGCCAAGAACCCGCACTTTTATGAAATTCAGGAACGCTACGGCTTGGACGCTCCGGCGCATACCGCCAAGTGGGCGGGCGCTATGGTGGAAGCGCTTATCGACGCGTTTTCGAGCGAGGGCTACAACCTTATTATTGAAGGCACCCTGCGCACGAGTGCTGCGCCTCTAAATACAGCGACCCTTCTACGCGACCGCGGCTACGACGTTATTTTTGCTGACTGGACCGAAGAAGAGCGTGAACATTACCAGATTCTTCAAGAGCAGCTCGCTGCACTCAAGAGCCAATAGCTCTCGAAAAAGGAATGGCACCAAATTTGTAGCACTTTTTGTTCACCAATTCCGAACGAAAAATTTCATAAAGCCCCAGTTCAAACGCCTATGCGCAGAAACTTGTTTCCTTGAATCTGCCCGTGCATCCCTTTAGCATATTAACTGGACGTATCGGGTTCTTTTTCAGGGTTCCCGAAACAATTGACGAGAAGGAGGGATTCATGCTGAATTCAGAAGAGCATGCGGTAACACGCCGCAACTTCGTAAAAGGCAGCTTCGCCGGCGCAGTCGCCACTGCGGGTACGCTGGGTGCTGCAAGCATGTTCGGTTGCACTCCTGCCGAACAGAGCGCTTCTTCATCTGCAGCTGAAGAGGCATCAGCGTCGTCGGCACCAGCAGAAGAGCCGGCGACTTCGTCTGCCGTAGAGCCTGCCGCTCTGCCAGAAGACGAAATCCATTGGAGCCAGTGCAACGTTAACTGCGGTGGCAACTGCATTTTCCAATGGCATTCACAGGACGGTAAAGTCCAATACATGGAAACCGACAACATTGGCGACGACGACCTTCAGGGTCGTGCCTGCCTGCGCGGTCGTTCCATGCGTCGTTGGCTGAACAGCCCCGACCGCCTGCTGCACCCCATGAAGCGCGTGGGCGAACGCGGTAGCGGCCAGTTCGAAGAAATTTCTTGGGACGAAGCTCTGCAGATCTTGCACGACAAGCTGCAGTACACCATCGACACCTGGGGCAACCAGGCCATTTACAACATCTATGGCACCGGTATGTATGCCAGCACGGGTCGTATTCAGAAGCGCTTCCTGAACTGCATCGGCGGCTGCATGGACCAGCGCTATGACTATTCAACGCACATGCTTCAGGCCATCATGCCTTACATGTATGGCACCCAGTTCAGCCCCTACGACAACGTACATGCAAGCTCCTTCAGCGAAGCCGAAGCCAATTCCGACCTCGTGGTTATGTTTGGCAACAGCCCCGCTGAAACCCGCATGGGTGGCGCTAACGCAGTGTGGGACTATGCAAAAATGCGTGAAGGCGTGTTGGGTCGCGGCGGCAAGATCGTGAGCATCGACTACCGCATGAACGAAACATGTTCGGCGCATCCGGAAGAATGGCTTCCCATTCGCCCCGGCACCGACGCAGCTCTGGCTGCAGCGCTTATCCACGAATTCATCGTTGACGAAAAGACGGACGAAGAATTCCTGTCCAAGTATTGCGTAGGTTGGAACGAAGACAGCATGCCCGAATCCGCCAAGGGCCAGAACCTGTCTTACTACGATTACATCATGGGCGTAGGTTACGATATGGTGGAAAAGACTCCTGAATGGGCCGCACCTATCACCCAGATTCCTGCAGACAAGATTCGCGAACTCGCAAAGGATCTTGAAAATGCCAAGGCGCCCTTTGTGGTACAGGGTTGGGGCAGCCAGCGCCACACCAATGGCGAAGAAACCGCTCGCGCTATCTGCATGATTCCTATCGCCTTGGGCAAGATTGGTCTTCCTGGCACCAACACGGGTCAGCGCGAAGCCGAACCGCCCATCTATCTGGTTGGCAGCATTCCTGGTAACGACGCCGATGCTGACGGCAATGTGCCTGAAGGTGGCGTAGCACCTGGTTGTTCTATTCTGCTTCCGGTATACCAGTACCTCAACGCAGTTGATCATGGCACCGAAATGGGCGTCAAGAATGCTGGTATTTTGGACCCCGCAGGCGAACTCGACGACAACGATGGCAAGCTGAAGAGCAACATTCACTTCATTTGGAACTATGCTGGTAACTGCATTACCAACCAGCATGGTGACATCAACAAGGTGCACGAAGTTCTTACTAGCAAGCCCGACGACGAGCTGTTTATTCTGGTGTGGGATACGGTTATGACCGACTCCGCTAAGTACGCCGACTTGCTGCTCCCCGACGCCATGCGTTCCGAGCAAATGAACATGCAGACCCAGGGTTATTCCGAATACTGGACCATGGTTACCGTTGGTACCGCCGCCCAGACCCCTCCGGGCGACTGCCGTTCCTGCTACGACGTTCTTTCCGACCTGGCCGACATGTTTGGCAAGAAGGCCGAATTCACCCAGGGTCGCACGCACGACGAATGGGTACAGTATCTGTACGAAAACAACTTCGGCGAAGCCTTTGGTATTACTCTGCCTAGCTGGGACACCATCAAGGAAGATGCTGTCTTTAAGCAGGCTGTTGCTCCGGCTGTTGGTCTTAAGGCCTTCCGCGACGACCCCGAGGCTAACCCCTTGGGCACGCCGTCTGGCAAGATCGAAATCTATTCTGAACAGCTGGCTCAGCTCAACGACGAATGGGAATTTGACAACGACGAACGCATCCATCCCATCCCCGACTTCCACGGTGGCTTCCAGGGCTATGGCAGCGTAACCGATGAATTCCCGCTGTATTGCTCGGGCTTCCATCACAAGAGCCGCACGCATTCTTCCTTCGGCTTCATCCCCGAACTGGAACAGGTTGCGCGTCAGCAGGTGTGGATCAACCCCGCCGACGCTGAAGCTCGTGGCGTAGCAATGGGCGACAAGGTTCGCGTTAAGAGCCCCGCTGGTGAAATTGAAATCGAAGCACTGGTGACTAATCGTATTATTCCGGGCACCATTGCTATCCCGCAGGGTGCTTGGCATGACGCCGACATGAACGGCGACAAGGTTGACAAGGGTGGCTGCGTCAACACGCTCACGACCTACCATCCGTCCCCATATGCAAAGGGCAACGGCCCAGCTCATTCCATGATCGCACAGGTAACGAAGGCATAAAGGAGGTGCATGATGGCTCAGTATGGATTCTTATTTGATAGTACGCGTTGCACCGGTTGTCGTACCTGTATGCTTGCGTGCAAAGACTACAAAGACCTCGACCAGACACAGGCATTCCGCAAGGTGTACGACTTTGAAGGTGGTGCCATTACGGTTGCAGAAGACGGCTCGGTAACAAGCGACGTGTTTATGTATCACGTTTCGGCTGCTTGCAACCACTGCGCAACCCCGGCTTGTCTGGATGCTTGCCCGGTTGGTGCCGTTGTCAAGGACGAAGGCAACGGCCTGGTTTACATCAACCAGGACGTATGCGGTGGTGCTCGCGCTTGCGTTGAAGCCTGCCCCTATGGCGTGCCCATTTACTTCGAAGACGTAAAGAAGGCCAACAAGTGCGACGGTTGCCGTGACCGTGTTGCCGCGGGTCTGCGTCCCATTTGCGTCGAGTCCTGCCCGCTGCGTGCCCTGGACTTCGGTGAAATCGAAGAACTGCGCGCTGCTCATCCCGACGCGGTGGATGCTATTGCTCCTCTGCCCACTGGTGACGCAACTGGTCCGAGCCTGTGCATTATTGCTGCTGCAAGCGCAACGGCTGATGCTACGGGTACGGTTACCAACGAAAAGACGATTGCCGGCGACGAGGCTTGGGCTTCCTAAGGGGTTTTCACCCTCCTAAACCCTAGGTAAGGTTAGGTCCCAGCTTCATGTTTGACCCCGCTTCACGGAAAGGTGGAGCGGGGTCTTTATCTTGAAAGTAATAGCGAGACAGGGCCTTTACTTCAAGGGTAAAATGGCAGCAAGGAACACCCGATGGTTTGGGTTTGGTTGCGGCATATAATCGCCTGGTCCTTGCTACGGAACCTGTTATGGGAGATACATCATGCCACGAATTACGCACACACCAGAACCGTGTAGCTACAATAAAGAAGCGAGCGCGGAACTTTTAGCCAACGAAGATTTCACTACCGCCCTCGAAGCAAGCTTTCGCCTGCTGGGCGTCCTCTTTGTTTTCAGTCCGAAGACCGAAGAGTTCCAGTCTGCGTTTGCTGCTTTGCAAGCCATGGGCGGGCTTGAAAATTGGCCCTTTGGCACCGAAGAGCAGCTCGCCGAAGCATCCCGGCTGTTGGCGCGCGCTGTTGCCGAAGAAAGCGAAAAAGACCAGCTCGAAGCCTATACGCGCCTGTTCCGAGGGCCAGGGCATTTGTATGCGCCGCCTTGGGGTTCGGTATACATGGACCGCGACCAGGTTATGTATGGCTGGACCTGGGTGGCCCTGCGCGCATGGATGCGCGAACGCGGCTACGCGGGCACCTACGAAGAAAACGATCCCGAAGACCAGCTGGGGCGCCTGCTTCTGCTGGCTTGTGAAATACTTAAGACCAAACCAGAAGCACTCTGCGAATTCCTGGGTGACCATGTTTTGTGCTGGAGCGAACGCTACTTGTCCCTGCTTGCCCAGCATGCTGAAAGCCCTACCTACGACTTACTGGCCGTTCTTGCCCAGGCCACTCTTGCCGACGTGCAGGACTTATTGGGCATTCGTTGCGGAACCCGTAGGCTTTATCGTTAAAACGCTGTCCATCATCTATACTTATAGTTGACGGGAGGGGTAATTGAATCAGACAGAGGCTCAGACCATCACGCTGTGGTGTGCCGTGCTTGGTAAAGCAGGTAAGGGCATCGAGCGTCGCATGCCTGAACGGTTTCTGCCTCTGCACTTCCGCATTTTGCTGCAGCTTACCCGCCCCGAAACCGCCGAACTCGAACCTGTTCAATTCGCGCGCACGCTTATGGTGCGCCCGTCCGACATTGAAGCCGCCCTCGAATTTCTGAATACCACCAATTACCTCGAAACCAAGGACGACACCCACTATTCTATTTCCGAGGCAGGACGTGCCTATATCGCCGAATCGGAACAGTCTATCGACAGGTTCATGGGCAATTCCCAGGGCGAATTGGACGACGACGAAGCCTTTGTCTACCGCGCCATGTATTACGACGCCATCGCGAAGCCCGGCAGTTTTTTTGCTACCCACGCAGGCCTGCCCGACCGGGGCACGCGCTTGCCAGTGCCCTACGAGGTGACGGCCATTTATGCGCTTACCCAAACTATTGCGGCCACCGTCAAGCGCAGTATCGACCTGTCATTTACTGACTATCGTTTTTTGTTAGAGCTGCTTCCAAAAAAGCGCGACGCCCTTAAACA
>CAJOJB010000027.1 GCA_905234635.1 uncultured Eggerthellaceae bacterium
GGTGTACGACACCACATTGGCAAAATAACAATCGTTTGCCAGATTGGCGCTATGCCCCTTTTTCCCAAACAACAACGCCCCTGCTTTGTGGGAGTTCGCAGAGGCGCTGTATGTTTGAATGCGGTTGGGACTTACCGCAGGGTCAACATGTGCAGGGCTGGGAGGAAAGGGGTACTTGCAAGGGTAGGACCAGCCCTGCTTTATCGGTAAAGTCCGATTAGAAGGAGGATTGTCAAATTACATGCTTGCCAAGCTTGTGCGCTTTGCAGCTGTCTGCCATGCGCATTTCGCAGCAAGCGGTAGCTACTCGCGCTTACTTGCGCTTTCTGGCTGGAGCCTTCTTGGCGGCGGCCTTCTTGAAAGCAGCGCCCGTGTACTTCTTAAAGCACAGGTACCATTCCAGGCAGTACTGGCCAGCGGTCTTCTTGGTCATGCGGTCCTTTGCAACACCACAGGAACCAGCGGGCGGAACGATAACGTCGTCGCCGGGGCGCCAGTCGGCAGGGGTAGCGCAAGCTTCAGCGTCGGCGGTTTGCAGCGCCTGGATAATACGCTTGATTTCGTCGAAGTTGCGGCCGGTGCTCTGCGGGTAGTACAGAATGGTGCGGATGATGCCCTTCGGGTCGATAATAAAGACCGCGCGGACTGCCTGCGTGGTAGAAGCCTTGGGCTGAATCATGCCGTAAGCCTTGGCAACTTCCATCTTAATGTCGTCGATAAGCGGGAACTTAACTTCAATGTTCTTCAGGTTTTTCCATTCGATGGTCTGGATGTTGCGCAGCCAAGAAATGTGGCTGAACAGACCGTCGACAGAAAGACCAACCAGTTCAGTGTTCAGGGCCTTGAATTCTTCTGCCATGGAAGCGAAGGTCATGAATTCAGTGGTGCACACCGGGGTAAAGTCGGCGGGGTGCGAAAACAGGATGACCCACTTGCCTTTATAGTCGGCGGGGAAGTTGATTTCGCCCTGCGTGGTGTTTGCCTTAAACTCCGGAGCCGGATCGCCAATCAAGGGAAGGTTCTTTTTCTTGCTCATTGTTAAATCCTTTCGGTTAGTTTTTACTTATAACGAATTGCACTATATTATCCAAATAGATGAAAGTAAAGTAACTTTGTTACAGAAAACTAATAAAATCTTGTACAAAAAGTACGCAATAAGGTGTACGAACAAGATGACAAGCTGGAAACGCCTGCGCAACAGGAGCTTTAAGGTTTTGAAACCTGGCCTTCATGCATATAAAAGGCAGTTACACTGTGCCCGAAAAATGGGAAATTGGGGTCGGAGGATATTTTCCCAGTTACACTGGCGAAAACGGAACACACGAAAAGAAAGAGACGACATAACGATGAAAAAGCAATGGCACGAAAGAACACTCCCGCAGAAGATTGCGAGCACAGCGGTATGGATGATGGTGCTCCCTGCGGTAGTGGTTGCGCAGATCGTGCGCGGTAAAAAGGTCCCCCGGGGGAAGAAAGCATCCTGAACCTAGTCCCCCCTTACATGGGCGCCCGGTTTGCATGTGCAGCTGGGCGCTTTCTTTTACAGTCACGCTATGATATCCCAAAAGTACTCTACAAGCGTAATTACGTCACAGAGGGTATTCCAAAACAGTTACGTAATGGCTATATTGAAGCTATTCAACAAACTATATTAAAGCGAACCAACAAAAGGAGAAACTATGCGCAAACATGTAAAGAATAATGTCAGTTGGGTGGGCTACCTGGACTGGGAACTTGAAACTTTCCATGGCGAAGACTACGCCATCAAACACGGTTCCAGCCAGAACGCTTACCTTATCGAAGAAGAAAAAACGGTGCTCGTGGACACCATTTGGCGCCCGCACCGCTTCGAATTCATCGACAATCTGAAAAAGGAAATCGACCTCAACAAGATTGACTATATCATCTGCAATCATGGCGAAGTGGACCACTCCGGTGCCTTAACTTCGCTCATGAACGAAATCCCCGACACGCCCATCTATTGCACCGAAAACTGCGTGAAGAGCCTGGTGGGCCAATACGGCGACCGCGGCTGGAACTTCCAGACAGTCAAGACGGGCGACACACTCGACATTGGCAACGGCAAAAAGCTCATCTTTATTGAAATGAAGATGCTCCACTGGCCCGACTCCATGGCAACCTATATGACAGGCGACAACATCCTGTTTTCCATGGACGCCTTCGGCCAGCACTTCGCCGTGGAAGAGCTGTTCAACGACAAGGCCGACCAGTGCCAGCTCATGCACGAAGCCATGAAGTACTACGCTAACATCCTGAATCCCTTCAGCCCCATCTGCAAAAAGAAGCTCGAAGAAATCGACGGGCTGGTTGAAGAACTGGACCTGAAGTTCGACCTTATTTGCCCTTCGCATGGCGTTATTTGGCGCGACAACCCGGGCCAGATTATCGACCTGTACAAGGCGTGGTCGGACAACTACCAGGAAGACCAGGTGACCATTGCCTACGACACCATGTGGGAAGGCACCACGCGCCTGGCCCGCGAAATCGCGAGCGAAATCAACAAGCAGCACCCCGAAACGGTGGTGAAGGTTTTCAACATTGCGAAGACCGACAAAAACGAAATCATGACCGAAGTGTTCCGTTCCAAGGCGGTCCTGGTGGGCAGCCCCACGGAAAGTAACGACATCCTGGCAAGCGTGGCGGGTTGGCTTACCTTCCTCCACGGCCTGCGCTTTAAGAACAAGAAGGCAGGCGCCTTTGGTTGCTATGGCTGGAGTGGCGAATCGGTCGACATTGTGAAGAACAAGCTTGCGGAGGCGGGCTTTGACGTGGTGGATGAAGTTGTGAAGTGCAACTGGAACCCCATGACTAACGATGTGTACGATCAGATTCCTGTACTGGTGGAAGCCCTGTTGGGCGCTGGCGGTGCAGCATCTGAAGAAGGAGAAAAGGAGAAAACTATGGATAAGTACAAGTGCCCCTGCGGTTACATCTACGACCCTGAAAAGGGCGATCCAGACAACGGTGTTGCCCCTGGTACCGCTTGGGAAGACGTGCCCGAAGACTGGGTATGCCCTGTCTGCGGTCTTGGCAAGGATATGTTTACCAAGGTCGACTAAGACGTAGGTTGGAACCGAATCGTTCCTGCTAGACGGGGAGATTCGGCTTCTTGAGGCCCGACACCGTAATGGTTTTGGTGCCCAAGAAAGACTTGAGGTCTACTTCGAAGGTGCGGTTGGGGTCGTCTGGCAACCAGCTATTGGTAATAAACAGGCGCCCCACTTCACCTTCAACATAAGGCGTGTTAATTTCAAGCAATTCCGCCGCACGTTCCGAAGAAATCGCTTCAACAACTTCTTCAGGTTTTACCGCACAACCCTTTGCACGAAATGAAGAAACCAAGATATCGGTCTTGCCTTCACGCGCAAGATATTCTTTCACTTTGTCAGAATAAACAACGTTCATACATGCTCCTGTTTTTAATGTTGGTCTCTTAAGACTGTTCGTCCATTTGCTGCAGCAGCGGGGCGAAGTTTCCCAAGATGTCTTGGCGCTTCAGGCCCTTGGCGGTAACGGCCTTCACGCCCAGCCAACTGGTGAGGTCCAGTTCAACAACCGCATTGCGTTCATCGGGAATCCAGGTGTTCGAAATTAACACACGGCCCAGTTCGCCCACCACATAAGGCGTGCCGTTGTCGATAAGTTTGTCGGCAAGTGCTTCAGTAATTTGCTGGATGTTTTCTTCAGATTTGCCCATGTGCCCGTGCGGCTTGTAGGCTGAAATAAGAATGTCTTTATCGCGCTGGTTTTCCAGGTAGGCCTTCAGCTTTTCGGAATAGGTTACGCGCAGGCCACGACACAAGTTGTACCGGCTTGGCGAATCCAAAAACGAACCCTGGCTCTTCGAAAAATCGGGTGTGATAATGCGCGCGCTCACAAGGCATCCTTCCTGTCTGCAGGGCTTAATTATAGCGCAAGTGCCCGTCGACTTGTACAAAATGCTACAAAAAAGCTCATATTTTGCCGTAAACGGTCAATTATTTGCACAATTGTGTTCAATCCAGAATCGACTGCGGCTATCTGCGGGTACCGCGTTGCCCCGCCTGGAGCCCTGCATACGCTCCGCCTGGAGCCCTGCATACGCCCCGCCTGGTGCCCCCCATGCACCTGGGGGCGCGCTAGTTCGTTGGCGTCGCCCCGATACCACAGTCTGGTGCCCCCCATGCACCTGGGGGCGCGCTAGTTCGTTGGCGTCGCCCCGATACCACAGTCTGGTGCCCCCCATGCACCCGGAGGCGCGCTTCGCGCAGAGGTTAAAACTCGTCTAAAGTAAAACTCGTCTAAAACTCATCTAAAGGTTACGAAACGGCAGCAACCTTTCTCTAAGATGCTTTTCTCGCGCACAAGTTGAACGCGTTGTCATACAATATGCGACGTAGCTATTTTCCTTAGAGAAAGGTGACTCACATGGCTATTTTCGAGCGCATTGCAGATATCCTGCAGGCAAACATCAACGACCTTATCGACAAGGCCGAAGATCCCGTAAAAATGGTGAAGCAACTCATTCTTGAAATGGAAGAAGACGTTGACGAAGCCACCCAGGCTCTCGGTCAGGCCATGGGCTCCCAGAAGCTGGCCGCCAAGGAACTGGCAGACGCCAAGGCCAAGGTTGCAGACTGGGAAGACAAGGCCAAGCTGGCCCTGCGCAACGGCGACGAAGGTCTGGCCCGCAAGGCTCTGGACGCCAAGGTTGGTCTGGACGAACAGGTTGCTGCACTGCAGAGTTCCTATGACGGCATCACCGAACAGGTTGACAAGCTGAAGGACCAGGTCCAAACGCTGAAGATGAAGCTCGAAGAAGCTCGCAGCCGTCAGAACGTTCTTATCGCTCGCGCCAAGATGGCCGAAGCTTCTTCAGGCGTTGCCGAATCTATTTCTTCGGTCGACACCGATTCTGCCTTCGCCAAGCTGGACAAGCTGGAGCGCAAGATTGTTGAACAGGAATCTATTGCTGAAGCTATGACTGAAGTTGGCGCAGCCGACGCTGTTGCAACCGAAAAGACCTTCGACGAAATGGCACACAACGCTGCTGTTGACGACGAACTGTCCCGCCTGAAGGGCGAACTGGGTCTGTAAAGACTTAGCACAAAGTATTAATGCGCCTGGGGCTGCCGTTGGTGGTCCCAGGCATTGCGCCTGGTATGGCGCTCGACCGAGAGGGTACCCATGGAAGAAGTAATGGCGGAAATGATGGTCGATTTTTTCCTGTTTCTATTTGTTGCCATGTTCATTGTGTTCATGATTCAACGCATGCGCAAAAGTAGTTCAGGGTCAAAGCCTACTCAACAGCAAACGGTTGCTAATGCTTCCCAAATTGTTGAAGACATCAAAATGACGCAGACCACGTCAACGACCGACGCGGTGCACATTTTGGACGACCTGGGTGAAGCTTCTCCAGGCTACCGTCATTACTGTGAACTTATTGGCAGCGCGCAAACAACGGGCGGCGTGGTCGCACCGTATAGCAAGCGCGAAGTTGCCTATTACGACCTGCGTTGTTATCGCATTGAAAGCCGCGAAGGGCGCGACGTGGAAACGCTTATTGCGCATGAAAAGTCAATCGAGCCCTTCTATTTCACGGACAATTCGGGCGATCAACGTATTTACGTGGACCTAAATTCCTTTGACAACCACGTTATCTTAATTAATTCGACAAATCGCGTGGAAGGCGCTAATTCCGAAGTGTCTGCCGCGCTTAATCAAGCCATGGCTCAGCATGGTGCCGGTTCAAACCCGCGCGTGAGCTTTTCTGCGCGCGCTTTGGACGCCGCTGAAACAGGTGCGAATTGGCTCGCTGGTGCAGCCGAATGGACGCGCCGTGGTATTGCCCAAGCAGCCTGGGCGGCACAGCAGGCCTTTGGCGGTATGCAGCCTGCCTATGCGGGTGCTTCCGCGGGCAGTGTTGCCGCACATACCGAACAGGTCCAAAAGGGATCTGCCATGTTTATGGGCGGCCCTGGTGACAGTGGCCCCAAGGGTAAGCGTGGCTTTACTATTAATGTTGGTGGTCCGGGCTACGGCGTTTCGCATTCGCATTATCCGTCCAGCTTGGACAGCTTCTTGGGTGGCGCCATTTCGGGTGGCAAGCTTTCAAACTTTGGATACGGTGGTCCCTATGTGTGGGGCGGCGGGCGCATCGGTGGTTCTTCTGTTACGGGCACGCTGCTCAACATTGGCCTGGGTATGCTGCTTTCCAGCATTAACACCACCAAACCTACAAGCAGCTACCAGCCCGTCACACCTGCCCCGACGGACAGCTTCCGCGGCTATCGCATCATCGAAGACGTGGTGCCGCTGGGCAGCCCTATCTACAGCTTGGGCGAAATCTACCGCAATGGTGAAGACGTACACGTAGGTAAGAGCGTTTCGGAAAGCTATCCGTCTAGCTACTTTGCGTGCAAGCATGAAGCCGAAGTCATCGAACACCTCAGCAGGTAATTTCGCTGTACTATCGAACAGCGGAATCGTCGATGCTGCGGTTTAATTTCGCTTTACACTACGCCCTAAGACAGTAGTTCTTCAAAGGAGCGGATGGCAATGTCAGCCGCTCCTTTTAGTTGTTCGTAGGTGCCCGTTTCGTCGTGGTCGTAGCAGCCACAGGTGCGCAGTCCCACACCACGCATAACTTCCAGGGCGTAGAGCGCGTCGTCAAAGGCCCAGGTGCTTTCAACTTGGGACCCCATGGCTTCAACCGCATGCAAGTAGATGCGAGGGTCTTGCTTGGACATGCCTACGTCTTCGGTGGTTACAATGGCCCTGAAGGCGTCTGCGAAACCGTTGCGTTCAAGCCCTGCCACCACAAAGCGCTGCGGGCTCGAACTAACTACCGTACAAGGTATGCCTGCCGCCTGGGCTGCGCGTACGAATTCTTTTGCACCCGGCAGGGCCTTGGCTTCAGTTTGATAAAAGCCCAGCAGGGCCGTGTCCAATATTTCCATGACGTCTTCGGGGCTTTCGCCAATGCCGTGTTCAAAAAAGCGACCAGCACTCAGTTGAATGGGCAGGGCGCGCACTTCGTCAATTTGTTCAGGTGTAAACGGGATACTGACCTGGGCAAACAAGTCTTCTTCAAGCGCATTCCACGCATTCATGGTGTCGAGCAGCGTACCATCGCAATCGAAAATAAAGCCACTGGCACCGTCGAAAATGGGACCTAAAAGCTTCAATTAGTCCACCTGAATTAAGCTAAACAGTTCGACGTCGGTGTGCTTGGCCATCAATTCTCGCGGATTCAAGAACTTCAGTTCCATCAAAAAGCCCATGCCAACAAGTTCGGCACCGGAATTTTCAATCATCTTTACCTGAGCAACGGCCGTGCCACCTGTGGCAATAAGATCGTCCACCAGCAAAATCTTGTCGCCCGGGGCAATCGAGTCGGCATGAATTTCAAGGCGATCAAAACCGTATTCCAATTCGTATTCTTCCGAACGCGTTTCGCGGGGCAGCTTGCCCGGCTTGCGCGCAGGAACAAAACCAGCACCCAGTCGGTAAGCGACGGGCGCTGCAACCAAAAAACCGCGGGCTTCGGCGCCTACCACCTTGGTAATACCCATGCCCATAAAATGGTCGGCAATGCGGTCTATTGCCAAAGCAAAACCACGCGGGTCGCGCAGCAGGGTGGTAATGTCTTTAAAAATGACGCCCGGCTTGGGGTAGTCGGGGATATCGGTTATTAAAGCTTCAAGGTCGATGTCATTATTTGCTACTGTCACTGTGGCCTCCTTGTTCGGCGATGGTGAGCTTTCATCGCTATTGTCTCATAGTTATGAACGCGAAAAACCCCACGTCTTGAGGAAATCACGCTCTAGGCTTAAAATATGCGAACGCACAAAGCTGCCCAACAAATGCTATGGATACATGGCCGCAAACGCAACAGAACCGCAGCAGGAGGGTGCAATGGCTGGCAATCAATTACATGACGAACAGCTCAACGAAGAATTGACGGAGCGCATGTCCGACGAGGGCTTGGAGCAAGGCGTGCCCGAAGAAGAACTGACACAGGTCTTGCCTGACGAGGACTTAACAGAGCGCATGCCCGACGAAGAATTGGTCGAGCAGCAGCTTGCCCACGAAGCAGAAGAAGCAATCGATTCGCTGTATGGCGACGAAGAAGCACCAGTTCAGCGGCCCAATGAAGGGGTTACTACCAGGATGGCAAGAACCGAAGCACGCCAAAATGGCGAAGACGACGAACGCCTGACCCAGCTCCTTACACCCATTCAGCGTACGGCTCACCCCGTTATGCCCGTGGTGCAGGGCCCCACAGAAAGCGTCCATACCACCTTGGAGCGCAACGAAGGGCGCATACGCCACAAGGTTGCGGCAGCACTCATTAGTATCCTGGCCATCTTTGGCATTGGCCTGGGCGCTGGCATGTATAGCAGCCACGTAAAGTCCGAACAGGAAACAGCCGCCATCATGGCGGAAAACGAACGCAAGGCCCAGGAAGCTCGCGAAGCGCAGGAAAAGGCAGAAGCGGAAGCTGAAGAAGCACGCATCCAAGAAGCCGCCCACGCGCCTCGTACCCTGAAATTTATCGTTTCGGCGGCTGACTACGATTCGCTTTCCACGCGTTTGCCCCTGGTTATTACCGGCATCGACCAGGACGGCAAGGAAGTGCAAACCGAAGGATTTATCAACAACGAAGGCGACGGTCTTTCGCTTGCGCCTGGCGAATACACGGCAAGCATTCCCGCTTCGCCCATTCGTGCCAACGGTGGCATGTATAAAGTCCCAGGTGACACCTACACCTTCCGCATTCCTAACGACGAAGAAGAAGTCATTCATATCGACCAGGCCATCGTGCTTATTCCCATGAATGTCGCCGAAATTACCGAAGATGCGGTCAACAATGCCTACAACTGGGCTATTAAAGACACACAGTTTGCAAGCGTTGCTGAAGAAAATGCCGCGGCGGCCCGCAAGATTGTGGGTGAAGAAAAAGAACGCAAGGCGGCCGAAGAACGACGCAAGCAGAACGAAGAGCAACGGGCACCGCTTGCTCAAAGCTTTGTCGAAAGCTTCTATACGAACGTGGCCTTCCCCGACCCCGACAACGATTCCAAAGTGCGTGTTATTACGAACTGGAATGCGGTTGTTGGTCAGTACGTCGCCAATGGTTCGGCGGCAGCGGGCAAGCTCGCTTCAGGCAATGGTGCGCGCTATAGCTTTGCCACAAGCGTGCAGGCAACAGGTATTTCGGGCGACTCGATTACTGTGGCGGTCGAACTGGTTTCGGGCGACGAAGTTAAGAACGGTTGGACCCTGAATAAGTCGACTAAAACCATTACCTGCACCTTCGACGACAGCAATAAGATTATTGACTTTACTGTCGGCTAGCTGGGGTACAGCTCATACATTAAATAGTGTATTCATGGGGTAAAACCCTAGAGAAATCACACTCAAGAACAAGAGTATAGTCTTTACAATTCCTCCACACTCTGGGAAAATATCGCGCAGGGAAAAAGTGCGTTAGGAGGATATTATGAAGCGCACTAAGGGACTTAAGCTTGGCAAACAGGCCATGGTGTGGGTGCTGGCCCTCATCGCCATCATGGCTTGTGTTGTGCTTGCTGCTTGCACAAGCGGCGGCGCAGCAACGTCAAGCGCTGCTGCGTCAGGTGACGCAGAAGCAAGCGCCGCTGCGGAAGCATCCGCAAGCGCAGAAGAAGAAGCAACTGCTTCTTCAGAGCCAGAAGCTTCGGCTTCCGCAGAGGCTACCCAGGCTTCTGCAGCGCCCGAGCCTGACCAGTTCGGTGTTATAACTTCAGACAAGTGGGCAGAAATCTACCCGAATCAGTATGCAAGTTATAAGCTGAACTCCAACAACGTTCCTGGTTATGCAGGCGAGTATGAAGAAATTACCGCCAATGAACCAGACGAAACTTCTGTTGGTTTGGACGTGAAGACCGAATCTTCTAAGAAGGCCAACTTCTTGGCAGACGACCAATATCCTGAAATCAAAGTTATTGGTAAGGGCTATGGTTATGCCAAGTACTACACCGAGCCCGGTGGCCATACCTATTCTATTTGGTCAATCGAGCACAACGGTCGTCTGGGTGACGTCCGCGGTGGCGGCACAGGCGGCATCCTTGCCTGCTATGCTTGCAAGACTCCGCAGATTCACTTCGACGCCGAAAATCTGGGTGGCGCAGAAAGCTGGAAGATTGGCGAACTTAGGCCAATGGCCGTTGCTTCTGACGTCGAACTCAAAGTGAATGAAGAAGGCGAAGAAATCTCTGGTTGGAAGCAGAGCGCAACCAACGGTGCAGGTTACTACACCGAAAACGTTTCTTGTGCTAACTGCCACGTGAACGACAATCCAAACGAGATGAACATTGTTCGTCAAGACTGGAAGCGCGTTCTTGGTGCAGCTTGGGAAAACAACAGCCTGGACATTCCGCAGTCCGCTATGGTGTGCGGCCAGTGCCACTGCGACTATTCGATGGCTCTGTCCAAGACAGACGACGAATACAGCAATGGCGAGCCCACCAGCCCGTACGAGGCTGACACCGACGGTACCCTGAGCAACATGACTCCTGAAAAGGCATATCAGTTCTACAACGATCATGACATCGTTGACTGGACCTATGCTTCCACAGGTGCCAAGATGCTTTCTATCCGCCATGCCGAGTTTGAAATTTACTACGTCATGGAAGGCGGCAGCCAGATGCGCAATACTTTGAATCCTGTAACGGGTGAAAAGTATGACTGTGCAGACTGCCACATGGGCACCAAGACTGCCGACGACGGCACAGAATACACCAGCCACACCTGGACCAGCCCACTGGACGATCCTGAAATCGCCGAAACATGCAGCAGCTGCCACGATGGCGACATCGCTGCATACGTGAAGGAAATTCAGGACAGGATCGACGGACGCAACCATGAACTTGGTATGCGCTACGCCGACTTCATCCACAAGTTTGAAGAAAAAGTTGCCACTATGCAGGTTCCTGAAGGTGGTACGGACGAAGTCCTGACACTCGACGAAGCCTTCGCAGCTGAAAATGGCATCGACGCCGACAAACTTGCACAGCTCCAGGAAATCCAGCGCGAAGCATGCTACTACTGGAATCTGCCTGCGGCAGACAACAGTGAAGGTGCTCACAACCAGAAGCTCTACACCATGTGCTTGGACAAGCTCGAAGAGCTGCTCAACCAGGGTGACGAAATTCTGGGCGTAACATCCAGCGCTGCCGATTTCGAGGCTTGGAACGCCGCACAGGCGCAGGCATAAGCTGCCTAGTTAGAACCTCCCAACTAACGAAAGCTTAAGGGCCAATTTAGAACCCCCGCTTATGCTGCGGGGGTTCTTTCTTGATGCTGTACTTGGTTCTGGCACTTCATTAGGTTGTTAACCTGCGGAAGCAACTCAAAAATCCTACACAATTATAGTAATTCTATTACTTTTATAGACAATATATATTGTGGTCAATGTAGGCTATACACAATATATTGTGGTAGCAGGGTTTTACCGATTGACCTGCGATTTTGGGTTTTCTTCACAATAGTAATGCTGTATACTTTCAGTGTTAGTCTGGGTATATCTTCCTAGATTATGGCAATAGAAACGAAACAGAAACGAACAAACTAGCCGCCGTTGGAAGGAACACCATGAATCAGTCAGTTGTCGCCACGAAAAAGGTTGCTGCAATAGTTGTAGCTTTTGCTGTCGCACTTGCTTGCATGTTTGCGCTTACGCTTACGCAAGCATTTGCAGAAGACCGCAGTGTAAGCACGTGGGAAGAATTCAAGGATGCCATGAGGGATGCCAATGATGGTGACACTATTACCATCACGGATGATATCCAGGCAACGGATTCTATTACTATTTCAAAGGATATAACCATCAAGGGTAGCGATAAAACGATTTATCGAGACCCGGCTTTAGATGGCAGTCCTATATTTAATGTCACAGACAAAAACCTTACGCTTGGCTCAGGTCTTACGATTTCCGGCCAGCCTGAAGCAGGTGTATGTGCTGACCCCCTTAGTGGCGATGCTCTTTCCGGAACCGCAGATTCCCCCAACGGTCTGTTCGTTAAGGTGGGCCAGGGCGGCAAACTGACCCTTGATGGCGCAACGCTGAAGGACCTTATTACCGAAGGTGAAGTTTCCTATGCAGCTCCTGTAGTTGTTGATGGCGGCAAAATCGAAATCAAAGACGGTGCAATCACCCACAACTCTGTGGGCTACTCCGCAAACAATGCCGATTCGAACAAGCCTTACGATGCGTGGCGCGATGGTATCGGCGGCGAGCAGGAAACCGGCAACTATCAAGCCAACGGCAAGCTCGGTGAGTACAGGATTACTGAAACAGCCGGCGCCATCATCATGACGAACGGCGCAACAGGTACCTTTACCGGCGGCGAACTTTCCGGCAACCGTGGCGACACGGGTGCTATCGTCATCCAAGGTGCGCCCGACAAGCAGGCTGGTACGCAAGTAGCAGAGAATACCTCGACACTGCTCATCGACGAGAATGCTCTGATTGATAACAACATCGGCGTCCATCATGCCGGCGGTACCTATATCTTCAACGGCGCCAAGGTTCAAATGGACAATGGTACCATTTCAAATAACTTTGCCTGGGGCAAGGGCGGTGCCGTGTGGGCATCGGAAGAGCCCTATGCCTCTGCGGACTTTGACGGCCGTGCAGATCACCAGACACCCGAAACCGGTGAAGCAACCTTTATCATGAATGGTGGTAGCATTGATGGCAATATGGCCGTCTCCCGAGGCGGCGGCATCGAAGTTATGTCGAACCATGTTGCCCTTTTGGGTGGCGAGATTACCANNNTCGGCGGTGGTGTCTATGTCGAAGGCGACTCCTTTGGCAACCGCCTGTATTCGCTGTATGTCAGCTCCGGCTGCATCACCAACAACACCGCGGTCACTTCCGGTCAGCCCGGACGACTGACGCAGACTTTGAAGCTCGATGATCCGAGCAATGCCTGCGACTTTGAAAATGGCATGGGCACCGGCGAGGGCTATGCGGGCACGGCAACGGTCGATCGTGAGAAGGAAGGCCAGGGCGGTGGCGTCTGGGGCTGTGGCTACGGCGGCGCCTTCAACTTTGGCGATACTCAACCGAACAGTCTTGTGGTTGCCGACAATACGGCCATTGCAGAAGGTGCTTCGGTTCGCGCCAAGAACTACGGCGCCGACCGCGGCATGGGCCAGGATCTGTATTTGGACATGCTGGTCTCGAACACCGATACCAACGGCCTCTACCTAACCTATCCCGAACCGAACGTCTTCCAGGACGAACGCACGGGGCAAACGCTTCCTAACGAGCTCATCGAGTCCACGACCAAACGTCCCGAGGGTGCAGTTGCCGCAACAAATGTGGCAGTTATTCAAGGATGCCCGGCTAGCGGAATAACCATCAGCGGTAACGAGGCACTGCAGGGCGGTGGCATCGGCTCGAATGGTCTGGTTGTGTTTGGCCGTGCCGATACCACGCGCATGGAAGCAAACCTGAAGGTCACGAAGGACTGGGGCGGCATCCCCGAAGAAGAGCGCGGCGATGTTGTCCTCAAGCTCTATATGACCGATGAGGATGGAAATCCTCTTGAGAATCCTGATCCGCTGCTTGACTACTCCGTGACGCTCAACGGCGAGATTGACAGGCAGGCAGGCGTGCGAGAGACCTACTGGCACGTTGACATCCGTGCAGTCGAAGAGCGCCGCTATACTCAGTACGAAAATGTTCCAGCGCTTGAGCGCTATAACGAATATCCTACGACCAACCGTGCGTGGGAAAGCGAGCCGTGGGTTGCCAACTATAACCTGCAGACATCCTTCAAGGATCAGAACGGCAAGTACGTCTCACTCTTTAAAGTGAATACGCCTCAGGGCGTTCTCGATCCGTACAACCTGCAGGATCTGGACAAGATTCGCGAAGGCATCTTAAACGAGACCATTTCTCCGGACGATGTACAGGTCGCTGCTGTTAATTTCAAGGTCGTCGAATACTACGACGGCGGCAAGAAGGAATACGTCATTCCGCTCAACAACGTCCTGGAGCAGCTTCAGCTCAACTTTATCGAGAACATTGTCATTAAGGACATCGATTTAGATGATACAGAGGTTGCGAGCTTCGGTGTATATACCCTTGATCTTGACCTGTCGAAGGAAATCGGCAACGACCGTGCGCCTGAAACAGAGAAATATGTTAATAAGAAGGTACATGATGACATCGTTTACTTCGACCAGGAATTTGACTACGACATCATGGCCTATGTTCCTATGGATGCAACGGAATTTACCATCACCGATGAACTGGTAGATGAAATTGAGTTTGCAGATCAATATGGCAGAACAACAACCGATGCAAAACTGTCAGTATCCCGTATTGCAACTAAGGAAAATAACAATCATAAGACTGCAGAGGAACAAGGCTCTGTGGTGGATGAGAATGAGCCTGTCGTCGATACAATTGAAGTTACAAATGAGAACGCAAAGATTGAAGGCAATAAGCTAACAATCACGCTTACTGACGATGACCTAGCTACCGCACGTGGCAAATGGGTACAGGTAACTTTCAAAGCTCGTATCAAAGATGATTATAGAAAGATTGAAGATCTTGAAAGCGATGCAGATAGTTGGAGCGAAACAACCGAAGACAAGAAGGGCAACAAGGAGCCCTCTGCCGAGACCTACAAGACTGGTCAGCAGATTGTTGAATACACCACCGGTAATGGTGGTACCGATGTGGCTGGCTTGGGTCGTACGCTCTACATCAAGGTAAAGGATTGGGATACCGACAAGGACATCTACTATGCCCGCGGCACCTACGCCTCCACTGGCGACAACAAGGTGCGTGCCCGCGGCGACGGCGGCTGGTACCGCCTCGATTGGGATCGCACTTTGCTGCCAGACGGTTCTTATGGGCCAGCGGACTTCAACGGCAACGGCGTGCTCATGATCCCGGCGATGAACCTTATCGGATGGAAACCTGTTGATGGTTTCCCTGCAAATGATACAACTGCTGCTGATGCACCGTATCTCGATACTTTCCAGGAATGGCTCGACGAGTTTGAGGCCGAGTATCTGCGCCCCTACAAGAACGTGCAGCCCATCAGCGACTTCATCGTCGTTGATGCTGACGACAACATCATCGAGGGCACCGTTCTTGAACTGACCGACTCAGAGGGCACCACGTACTATTCCGCTCCCGCAGATGGTGAATACACCGTTGAGGGTGAGGCTGATCCCCGTACACTTTCCAAGGATGACGTTGTCGTCAAGAAGGCTGACGGCACGACCGAGATCGGCAAGTTCCGCCTCTACAAGAACTGGCCGGTTCTGACCGACGAAGAGCATGAGGGTGCACTGAACAATGCTACCTATTCCGGCAAGTACGGTAATGATCACGAATTCTCCTTCATGACCAATACCGTAACGGTTAAGCCGGAAGAAAAGATTTTCAAGGCAGAAAAGAAATGGGTTGATAGCGAAGGCAATGCTTTAACGGAATGGCCGACCGATGCTGAAGGCAATCTGGTTGAAGTCACCTTTGAACTGTGGCGTATCGACATGGAAATTGAAGAAGATGACCAAGGTAATGTTGTTTTAGACGAAAACGACGAGCCTAAATTGGTGGACAAGAAAGAAACTAAGGTTGAAACTTCTGACCCGGTCACAGCGTTTGAAACAGTTGTTGAATTTGAAAAAGTTCCGCAGCTGAAGTATTCCCGCTACGAAGTACGAGAAGTTGTGAACGGTATCGTTTCTAAGCTCGTCAAAACCGAAGAAGAGACGGTAGAAAAAACAGAAGATGCGCTCGAGGAAACAACGGTTACTTTAACGAACAAAGAAGACAATATTGAAATCGAAAAGTATGTGAACCAAGCGGTGCATAAGAACATAGCCTTAGACGAAGTGTTCACCTACGACATTATTGCTTATATAACAGGCAACGCAGATGCGGTTGTCATTACCGATGAGCTGGTAAGCGACCTTGAATTCGTTCTTGACGACGAGCACAAGATTACTCTGTACGACTTGGACGAAACGGTAAATCACTTACCAGTAAATGATGTTAGTGGTGAACCTATCGACAACGGTGAAGACGTCCCGAGCGTCAGTGGTGGCACGGAAATCAAGGCCGTTTCTGCAAGTATGGACGAAGCAGAAGAGGGCATTAAGATTACGGCCGCTGAAGGGAAGCTAACCGTCGACCTCGACGACAAAGTTACCGTAGATGAAGAAGAAGGCACCATTACCAGAGAATACGAAACGGTAAAGAATTTAAGGGGCCATTGGGTACGAGTTGAATTCAGTGCGCAAATTAAAGAATCCATCCAGGATGAAATTAATGCAGGCACAAAGACTCTGGATGACCTAGAAAATGTTGAAATCTCCCAGATGGACGATGAATTTGTTCCAGAGGGAGAAGAGTCTAGACTCGAACCACATAACGGAAATGATCCTGTTGTTAGTACTGAAACACACGATGGTGTTCCGAATACTGCTCAATATGAAATCAAGGTTGCAAACGAAAGCAGGTACAGCGACAGGTCTAATACCGTAACCGTAAAGCCGGAAAATCCGGAAGAGCCTGAAATCGAAAAATATGTGAACCAAGCGGTGCATAAGTTCATCAACCTCGATGAAGTATTCCAGTATGACATCATTGCATATATTACGAACGATGCAGACAGCGTGGTTATTACCGACGAACTAGATAAGCAGCTGGACTTTGTGGTAGACGACGCACACCCAATCACCATCAGCAATATGGGCGACGACGACAACCATAAAGTCAAGAACGATATCCATAATGTTCAGGTAAATGGCGATGCAACCGTAGATGCCGTTGGTGAAACTATTGAAATTAAAGACGCCGTCAGCGAAACACATGAAAACGGAACGCTTATTGTTACCCTAGATGACAAAGTAACGGTAGACGAAGAAGCGGGGACTATTACAAGAGAATTCGATACCGTAAAGGGCCTGCGAGGAAACTGGGTAAAGGTTACGTTCTTTGCGAAGATTAAAGAAGGTCTAAAGATTGAAGATCTGAACTATACAGAAATTCCTGTAGATGTTGAATTCATTCCCGAAGGCGAAGAAACAAGGGCGGTTCCCAATATCGGTAACGCTCCGGTGGAAAGCAATGAAACACACGAAGGTGTTCCAAATACGGCAAGCTACGAAATCTCTGTAGCAAATGCGGCCAGACACGAAGATCGCTCTAATACCGTTACGGTAAAGCCGGAAAAACCGGAAGAGCCCGAAATCGAAAAGTATGTGAACCAAGCGGTGCATAAGGAAATCGACCTTGAAGAAGTGTTCACCTACGACATTATTGCCTACGTTACCACCGACGCCGAAACAGTCACCATCACCGACGTGCTCGACAGCCAGCTGCAGTTTGCATCGAGCGAAGCCGACGTGGTAGTTGTTTCGCACGACACCTGCAATAACCTGCCATTTAAGGACATTCAGGGTGTAGAAATTGCCGAAAACGCCGACGCTACTGTAGCCACAACAGGGGCCGCAGTAACCAATGCTGAAGCTACTATCGACACAGCGAGCCAAACGCTGACGGTAACCATTCCCGACGCAACCGCGCTTCAGGGTAAATGGGTTCAGGTAACCTTTAGCGCCAAGCTTGCCGACGGCCTTACGCCAGCCGACTTGCAGTACACACAGATCGACGCTACCCAGGTTGAAGCAGACCGCGCAGAGCCCAATGTAGGCAACGACCCCGTTGTTTCAAACGAAGCACATATCGGTGTTCCTAATGACGCATCGTATGTGATTGGCGTTAAGAATGAAGCGGGCGTTGTGCAAGATAAATACGAGGACAAATCCAACACCGTAACCGTAAAGCCTAAGCAGGAATTTACCGATGTCGTGCTGGTTGCCAACAAGGTGTTTAAGTATTCCGATGAAGAATACATTACGCCAGAAAACGGAGCCTTTACCTTCGAACTGAAGGCATACGACCCCGACGGCGAACTTATTAAGCTCGACGAAAGCACCAGCTACACCATGCGTGCCACAAATGGTGGCGAAAGTGGGACGAAGGCAGAATTTGCCCTGCCAAGTCTTACTAAGTCGGGTAAATATACCTATGAAGTTACTGAAGTGCCGGGTGACGATGCCGCTATTACCTACGACACCACGGTAAACAAAGGTGAATTCTATGTTGCCGAATTTATCCTTCCTGCATCGAGCGTGCAAATGCTTACCACGGGCGGCCAGGACTTCGTTCCGAACTTGTTCGGTTCGCTTTTGAATAGCTTTGGCGTCCTGTCTGGCAAGGGTATTGGTTCGCCCTTTGCCTTCGCTATTGCCCCGGCTACTGCAGACGATACGGCCGACGGCACGAAGTTCGTGCGCGTGCTTGCCGTGGTGGACGAAGACACCTACAACATTAACGATGGTGGCCCGCTTAAAGTAGATTCGCGTGACGAAATTACTGAAGTGTGCCTAACCGAAGTGGATGCAGGCACTTTCACCAACCTGAAGCAGCGTGAAGAATTCCTTTCCGCTGAAGCTTCTTCGGTTACCAAGACCTGGGACGACGGCGGCAACAGCAAGGACCGTGCGCCGGTCGACTTCCAGCTGTACAAGAAAGTTGGCGAAGACGGCGAATGGGAACTGGTTGAAGGCGCAGTCGTTACCCTTACCGAAAGCAATGCTGAAGGTAACCACGAATGGAAGGGCAGCTTCGAAAATCTGCCCGCCTATGAAGGTACCACACGCATTTACTACCGTGCACTGGAAGCCAACACCGCCGACTTTATCGACCTTTACACGGCTGACGGTGAAGAAGAAATAATCGTAATCGACGTAAGTTCAACGTCGGGTATGGGTGCTACTAACCATCCGAACAACCCCAATGTTGAAATGCGCATTTCTAAGCGTGCCGAAGGTAGCACCGACGAACTTGCTGGTGCGCAGTTGCAAGTGCTCGACGTAGACGGCAATGTTGCCAAGGATGCCAGCGGTACTGAACTGCAATGGACAAGCGCCAAGGAATCTTATGCGGTTGGCCAGATGCCTGTGGGTCTGTACACCTTGCGCGAAGTTAAAGCTCCTTCGGGTTACTTGGTAGCCGAAGACGTAATCTTCCGCGTTAACGTAGACGGCACCTTGGAAGTTAAAGATGGCGAAACATGGAAGGCATGCGACGACGCCGTGGTTATGTACGACAAGCCCGACACCGAAAAGCCTAAGACGACAACCAAGACTACAACGGGCGAGTCTACGACAGCCAAGTCTACGACAGCCAAGACTTCAGACGAAGCGAGTCAGTTGGCAAGCATTTTGGGCATGTTGGTAGTGCTTGGTGGTGCAGGTATGCTGCTTTCGGGAAAACGCGTTCGTGCGCAACGTAGAAAGTAGCTCTGTACCAAGTGCCTAGGACGTAAGGTATAAGCCTTATAAGAGCCCCCGCCATGTGGCGGGGGCTTTTGTATAGGGGCGTGTCGTTGCGGGGGCTTTTGTATGGGGGGTGTTGGGCTGCGTGTATACGTCTTTGTTTTCACCCATCCGTTCACCAGCCGCTGCGTGGCAGGCTTTTTATTCATGGTAGAATTTTCTTTCAGCAAAATGAAAGGAATCCCATGTCGCTGCCCGCATCAGACCATACCAAGCAAGCAGACCACCTAACCACTATGGACTTAGGCGCTGTGCTTCCTAAAACAGCCGAGGTGCGCGACGGCGCGCTTTATATTGGCGGCGTTAACATGGTGGATTTGGCGCGCGAACAGGGTACGGCACTTTATGTGTTCGACGAAGAAGACGTGCGCAGTCGTCTGCAGGAATACAGAGCATCGTTTGAATCGCGCTACGCGCAAAGCGAAATTATATATGCGTCTAAAGCCTTTATTAACAAGGAAATGTGCCGCATTGTGGCGCAAGAAGGCGCAAGTCTGGACGTAAGCGGCGGCGGCGAACTAGCCATTGCGCTGGCAGCAGGTTTTCCGGCGCAGCGTATTTATGTGCATGGCAACAACAAAACGCCGCAGGAGTTGGAAGAAGCTATTTCGGCGGGCGTGGGGCGCATTGTGCTCGACAGTCGTATTGAATTGGCGCGGGTGTCTGAAATTGCCCAGCGCCTAGGCGTGGTGCAAGACGTGTATATGCGCATAACCCCCGGCGTGGAAGCCGACACGCACGAATATATTAAGACGGGCTGCGAAGACAGCAAGTTTGGTTTCACCATGCGTGAAGACTTCGCGTTTAATTGTGTGGGCGACGTACTGGCTGCCCCTGGCGTGAACCTGGTGGGCCTGCATTGCCACATTGGCTCGCAGATTTTCGCCCTGCATTCCTTCGCGGAAGCGGTGGAGATTATGGTGGAATTCATCGCGCGCATCAAGGAGCGCTATGGGCTCGAAATTAGCGAGCTGGACATTGGCGGCGGCGTGGGCATTGCCTACACAGTCCAAGACCAGCCCGCTACCATCGAACAGTTCGCTGAAGTGGCAACCGAAGCTTTGCTGGACAGCTGCGAAGCGCATGGCGTGAATCCACCCAAGCTGCTCACCGAGCCAGGTCGCTCTATTGTAGCGACGGCGGGCGTGACGCTTTATACCGTTGGCATTTTGAAGACGCTGCCTGGCATTCGTAAGTACGTGGCCATCGATGGCGGCATGTCCGACAATATCCGCACGGCGCTTTACCATGCGGCCTACGAAGCGGTTATCGCTAACAAGGCCGACCAGCCGCGTACCGAAATAGTCACGTTGGCGGGCAAGCACTGCGAAAGTGGCGACGCGGTTGTGCTCGACGGGTCCATTCAAACGCCCGAGTTGGGCGACATTGTGTGCGTGTTTGGGACAGGCGCTTATTGTCGGTCTATGAGCAGCAACTACAATGGCCAGCCACGTCCCGCTGTCGTCTTCGTGAAAGATGGCACTGCGCGCGTCGTCACCCGCCGCGAAACTTACCAGGATCTTATGACGTGCGACTTGTAGGGAGCCGCTTTGCGTGGCGCGCAAAGCGATGTCTGAACTACGCTTATTCGCAAATAATGCGAGCATTATTTGCACTTTGAAGGTTAAGTGAAGTCAAGTGAAGCGCATGAGGCAAAATAGTCCAGTGAACTATTTTGCCGAACAGCGAAAACGGTCGCGATTGTGCGCCACACAAAGCGACTCTCCAGTAGATAGGAGCATATGATGACAGTAAAGGTTGGCTTGGTAGGAACGGGTACGGTTGGCGGTGGCTGCATTGACGTGTTCAACGCCCATACCGCAGATTTCAAGACCCGCTACGGCATCGACGTGGAACTGGTGCGCGTGTGTGCGCGTACGTCGGAAGGTGCCGAAAAGCATGGCGTTCCGGAACTCTATACCAACGACTGGCACAACATTACCACCGACCCTGAAATCGACATTGTCATGGAGCTCATGGGTGGTACCACCACGGCCAAGGAAGTGGTGATGGAAGCCCTGGAAAACGGCAAGCATGTGGTTACCGCCAACAAGGCCCTGCTTGCTGCTTACGGTGAAGAAATCGAAACGCTCGCGGCTGAAAAGGGTTGCGAAGTGGCCTACGAAGCAAGCGTGGGCGGCGGCATTCCCATTATCGGGCCGCTCAAGCATTCGCTTATTGCCAACGACATCAACAGCATTCTGGGCATCGTAAATGGCACGACCAACTACATGCTTACACGCATGGCCAACGAAGGCATCAGCTACGAAGACGTGCTGGCCGACGCGCAGGCGAAGGGCTATGCCGAAGCCGACCCTACCGCCGACGTTGACGGTTTGGACGCCGCAGCCAAGATTGCCATCCTGGCATCGATCGCTTTCAATACCCGCGTGACTCAGGACGAAGTATCCTGCGAAGGCATTCGCAGCATTACTACCGCCGACCTAGCTGCCGCGGCTGACATGGGCTACGCAGTGAAGCTACTGGCAAGCGCAAACCGCACCGACGCAGGCATCGACGTGCGCGTGCATCCCGCCATGGTGCCGCTGGATCATCCGCTGGCAGGCGTGAATGGCGTGTTCAATGCCATTTATGTGGAAGGCGCATTGGTCCTGCCATGTTCTTTGGGCAGGGCGCTGGTTCGCATGCAACGGCAAGCGCCGTGATGGGCGACGTGCTGGAAGTGGCGCGTCGTATCCAGTCGGGAGAAAAACCGCAGCAGGGCAACACCTATAGCGACAAGCTGCCCTTCACTAACACCGACGATTTGGTGACCCGCGCTTACATCCGCTTCACAGTGGAAGACCGTCCGGGCGTGCTGGCTGCCATGAGCGCTGTGTTTGCCGACCATGGGGTAAGCGTGTATTCGGTTATTCAGCGTGGCAAGAATGAACAGGACGCGGCCGAAGTCGCCTACGTCACGCATTCCACGCGCGAAGGCGACCTGCGTGCGGTATTGGAAGACATCGCCAAACTCGACCACATCCTTGCTGGCGCCGCTCCCACGCTCATTCGCGTTATTAAATAGTGAGAAAATGGGAATTTGGGGACGGAGGTATTTTTCCCATTTTTGGAAAAAATACCTCTGGGAATTTGGGGACGGAGGTATTTTTCCCTGGGAATTTGGGGACGGAGGTATTCTTCCCACAGAGGTATTTTTCCCACATGTCCTCTTGCACACTGCTTTGTAACTACTTGTGGTAAGGTTCGCCGCGCTGGATTTTGAAGGCGCGGTAGAGCTGTTCGAGCAACACCACGCGCGCCAAGTTGTGAGGCAGCGTGATGGGCCCAAAGCTCATACGCGTATGGGCACGCTGCTTGATTTCGGGCGTGACGCCTTCGCTGCCGCCAATAATAAAGACGATGTGCGAAATGCCACCTACCGTCCAATCCTCCAGGGTTTCCGCTAGCTGTTCGCTCGATACCTGCTTCCCCTGAATATCCAGTAAAACCACTTGCGCACTTGGCGGTAGGGCATCTAGGTGGCCAAAGAGTGCAGGCGCTTCGCTGCAGGGGCAGCTGTCAGGGATTTCCTGCACGTTCACCTTGGCATAGGCACTCAGGCGCTTCAGGTATTCCGCGCAGGCATCGCGCCAAAACGCTTCTTTCAGCTTCCCCACGGCCAAAACATCAATCTTGAGCATAGCGCCTCTTTTGCGGTCGAATAAAACAATTTGATAGTGCATAGTATACGGTAGTTGCCTGCGCTTGCATTTGTCTTGACTACAAAACGTTGTACGTAATACAATAATAAGGTACAACGTAATACAGAAGGGTGAATTATGCAGGACGCAATGGTAACGGCGCGTATGCAGCCATCAAAAAAAGAAGCGGGGAATCGTGTTCTTGAGAGTTTGGGGTGTAGTGCATCGCAGGCAATCAATGAATTGTACGACTACCTACTTACCCATAAATCGCTTCCTTGGGCTGAAAATCAAACACAGGCATCAGGCCTGGACGAGCAGCGTTTAAGAAAAGCCATGGAATGGGTGGACGGCCTTCAGGTGAGCCTTTCGCCTACGTTTGCTGCAATGTCAACGAAGGACACCAAAAAGCATCGCTTGGCACGCCAACAATCGAAAAAGGCCTAGGGTGTTTGCAATGAAAGTGTTTCTTGATTCAAACGTCATAGTCGATGCCTTGGTTGAAAGCGGTAGCAGCCACAATGCTGCCAAGCTTATTCTTGCGCTGGGTGAAATAGGGGAATTTGAACTATGGGCGAGCCCAAGCCAATGGACAGACGTGTTCTATATTCTCACCGAAGGTGGCAAGCCGTCGCGGCGCACAGAAATAAAGGCCAAGCTTCAGGAAGTTCGCAAGGCTGTGCACGTTTCCATGATGGGTGAACCTGAAATAGATGCCGCCCTTGCTTCTTCATGGGACGACTTTGAAGATGCGGTGGTTTATCAGACAGCGCGTTCTGTAAAGCCCGCTGTGCTTATTACGTCAAACCTTGAAGACTATGCTCAATCTGAAATATCCGTGTATTCACCCGAGGGCTTTTTTGCTTGGCTTGAAACAGAACAAAACATACTCTACGCCGAGGTCGAATTTTAAAAATCTACGCAGAGCTCGAATTCTAAAAAAGCCCCGCGGTGAACTAGACCCAAAAAGTTGAACGGTCAATAAAAGTTTCCGGTCCAACTATCGGGGTTCACTTCAGTGCGGGGCTCTTGCAAGTTTGCTGCCAGCTTGTGGTTAGCGGTGTGCGGCTTCGGCTTGTGTTCGCAGCCTACGACTTCAGTTCGTTTCTCGTAGCCTGTGGCTTCAGCTCGCATCTGCATGCTGCGACTTAGTGATGGAACAGGCGGCTGCCTGTGAAAGCCATAACCATGTTGTACTTGTTTGCCGCTTCAATCACGTTGTCGTCGCGGATGCTGCCACCCGGTTCGGCCACATACTGCACGCCACTCTTGCGCGCGCGTTCGATGTTGTCGCCGAAGGGGAAGAAGGCGTCCGACCCAATGCTCACGCCGCTCTGGGCCGCGATCCATTCCTTCTTTTCAGCAAGCGTAAGCACGTCGGGCCTTACGCTAAAGACTTCCTGCCATGCACCGTCGCGCAGGATGTCGTCGTTTTCTTCGGAAATGTATACGTCAATGGCGTTGTCGCGCAACGGGCGAGCCACCCCTTCAATAAAGGGCAGTTCCAGTACCTTCGGGTGCTGGCGCAGTAGCCAGTTGTCGGCCTTGTTGCCCGCAAGGCGCGTACAGTGAACGCGGCTCTGCTGGCCGGCGCCAATGCCAATGGCCTGGCCGTTCTTTACGTAGCACACGGAATTGGACTGCGTGTACTTCAGCGTGATAAGGGCCAGCACCAGGTCGTCCTTGGCGGCGTCAGGCAGATCCTTGTTTTCCGTAACAATGTTAGTAAGGCAGCTGGCATCGATAGGCAGTTCGTTGCGGCCCTGTTCAAACCCGATGCCATAAATGAGGCGGGTTTCAACGGGGGCGGGCACGTATTCGGTGTCCATCTTAATAACGTTGTAGTTGCCCTTGCGCTTGGTCTTCAGAATTTCTAGAGCTTCGGGCGTGTAGCTCGGGGCGATAACGCCGTCGGAAACTTCCAAAGCGATAATGCGCGCCGTCGCTTCGTCGCATTCGTCGGAAAGTGCGATCCAGTCGCCATAGCTGCACAGGCGGTCGGCACCGCGGGCGCGAGCGTAGGCGTTGGCCACAGGCGTCAGTTCCATGTCTTCAACGAAGTAAATCTTCTTTTCGATATCGGAAAGCGGAAGGCCAATAGCAGCACCCGCGGGTGAAACGTGCTTAAACGAAGCGGCGGCAGGTTTGCCTGTGGCCGCGGCAGCTTCGCGTACCAACTGCCAGGAATTAAAGGCATCCATAAAGTTAATGTAGCCCGGCTTTCCGCTTAAAACTTCGATGGGCAGGTCCGCGCCATTTTCCATGTAAATGCGCGATGGCTTCTGGTTGGGGTTACAACCGTACTTCAGTTCCAATTCATTCATGTGGGGTTCTCCTACTCTCGCTGCGCGCCCCCTTGCAGCGCGCCGACCTTCGGACTTTACTGATAAATTCACTATACACGAAACGCGTGCGATTGGCGCAGCACGTTGGTGAAAAATGCAAGCAAAATCTGAAGAAGACGGTGTGAAAGGGCCTACGTTTCCAAATGGCAACAGATGCCAGGAAGCCAAATTGTGCGTGTCGTCGGATGCTAGAATAGCTGCATCTTATTATCCTGTGCGAGAAAGGCCTGGAAACATGGCTGAAGACCAAGAGAAAAAGCAAGAAGAAGCTGCGGAAGCGATTCCCGAAGGTGCTGCGGAAGCACCTGCGGAAGAAAGCCAAGTAAGCGCATTCCCCGACGCATCGGTCAAGGCTGGTAGCGACCTTGAGCAAGCACGCGCTGCCGTGAGCAAAGTTGCCATTGCCGAAGAGCAACTGAAAGAACTCATGGGTGCGTGGTTTGATGATTCGACCCCAGCGGAAGCGCCGCAGGCAACGCAGGCCCAGCAGCCTGTAGTCCAGGTAGCGGGCGACCAGGCTTCGTCTTATCCGGCGCAGGCACCCGTTGAATATCAGCAGACCACCCAGGTTATTTATGACGCTAATGGGCAGTCTGTTCAGGTGGCGCAACCCCAGCAAGGGCAGGTCGTACCTGGTCAGGCGGTACCGGCAGACCAGCAAGGTTATTGGCGCGGTTTCCAGCCTGTACAACCCGCGCAGCCACAGCCCATTCCGCAGGCGCAGCCGCAAGCCGTGCCGCCTGCTCAGCCCTATCAACAAACGTATGGGGCACCTCAAACGGCACCACAGGTGGGGCAGCAGGCAGGGCAGCCAGCGGCATACGGGGCGCAACCGCAGGGCCAGCCTGCACAACCACAAACCCAACCCATGCAGCCTGGGCAGCCACAAGTTCGGGCATCTCAGCCCTACGCTCAACCTGCGCAACCGCAGGGCCAGCCTGCGCAGCCTCAACCCCATGCCCAGCCTACGGGTTATTCGCAAGCCTATACGCCGCAAATCCAGCAGCCTGCTGGGTATGTGCCTGCGCAAGACTTCACCGTGCAACCTCAGCCTGCAACGCCGGCCTATGCTAAGTCAAACCGTTCCACGCTTGCTATTGTGGTGGTTGTGATAGTTGCCCTGCTCGCCATTATTGCGGCCATAATCATGGGGCGCATTCTTGCAAGCGCAGGTGAAGCCAGCGACAATCTTATCGAGCAGCTGACCCCAACCGAACAGCAAGATTCCAACCAGCAGGGCGACGGTCAGGGTGGTCAGGACCAGGGCGGCGGCAACGGCCAGGGCGGCAACGCCCAGGGTGGCGGTCAGGGTGGTGGCCAAGGCAACGGCAACGCCCAGGGTGGCGCCCAGGGTGGCGGTCAGGGCAACGGCCAAGGCGGCCCAGGCGGCGAAGGCAAGGACCAATGGGGCTTTGACTGGGACGACAATGACGACGCCATCAGCCAGAACGGTGCCCAGCACATTTATGGCGGCGACATCGACGCCGACGATGGCGAATTGCACGATGCATGGAATAAGTCGGTTTCCTATAACTACACCGAAGGCGACTACAGCCGCGAAGGCATTGAAAGTATCGACTTCTACAACAAGACCATCGGCTACGACTTCGACATCGAATATCCCCAGCTAACGGGCGATATTCCTAACCTGGAAGAAATCAATAAGACCATCCGCGACACGGCCATGGTAACTGTTGCGTCGACCTACGAAAATCCAACTTCGGAAGCGCGGGAAATGCTGGAACTCTACGCGTCCGACGGCTATGGTGTGCCTAAGTCTGTTGACGCCATTTTGGAAAGCGAAGTCGATTACGCCATCAGCTATAACAACGACGACTTTATCAGCATTTGTTTTTCGGACGAATATTCCATCGGTTCCTGGATGGGCGGTTTTATTTCCCTGCGCACGGTTAACGTGAACCTGAAGACGGGCGAGATATACACCATCGACGACGTGTTGGAAATTAATGACGAAATTGCCGCTGCCTTCATCGACAACCTGTCGAAGTACGACGAAGGCAACGCTGAACAATCGGCGGGGCGCGATAATTTCATTGGCGCGTTGCAGGGCAAGGGTTCTGCCGCAAATAACGTGTCGACTACCTTCTATATCGACGGAAACGGCAAGGTAAACTTTGGTGCGACCTACAGCTTTACGGGTAAGGAAACGGTGGCCCGTGGTTGGTGGGACTACACCTTAACCGACGACCAGCTGAATGCTGCGAAAAAAGATTCCAGCATGTGGGACTGCATAAAGTAAACTAAAAGGGCATGCAACTTAAGTTATTGGGCGCATCTGTATTGCGCGCTTTAGAGAAAAGGAAGAAATATGCCAGAAGATAATCTGACTCCGGAAAACTTGGACAGCGCCGCTCAGGACGCTGCGAACGCTGCCGCAAACGCTGCGGACGCTGCCGCAAACGCTGCGGACGCGGCCGCAAACGCTGCGGACGCGGCTCAGGACGCCGCTCAGGTCGCGGCAGAAGGAGCCGTCGAAGGCCAGCCTGCAACTGACGTTTTTGGTCAGCTCGCCAATGCGCTTGCTGACGACAACGCTTCAGTTCCCGAAGCAACCACGCCCGTTCAGACCCAGCCTTTTAGCGACCCGAACAAGCCTGCGGAATTCGCGCAGCCTGTTCAGTACGACCCTGCAGCTCAGCAGGTAAGCTACGACGCTGCGACTGCCCAGCAGGCACAGTACACACAGCCCACGCAGGCCTACGATCCTGCCCAGCAGGCACAGTACACGCAGCCCACGCAAGCGTACGATCCTGCCCAGGAGGCCCAGTACACGCAGCCTGCGCAGCCCTACGATCCAAATCAGCAGCCGTATGACCAGCAACCCTATGGCGCAGCCCCGGGCGCGTCGCAGTATGCAAACGGTTCTAACCCGGGTACCACCCCTATGGTGCTCGGCATTCTGTCCATTGTGTTTGCCGGCATAGTTGGTCTGGTACTTTCCATTATCGGCTTGAAGAAGTCGGGCCCCGTGCTAGCCGCGGACCCAAATAACGGCCGTGCCAAGGCAGGTAAGATTACCAGCATTATCGGTCTGATTCTTTCCATTCTTGCCATCGTTTTTGCCATTGCTCTGTTTGCCATCACGATGATGGGCCTGAGCGCGGCAGCCGAAAACCCCGAGGCTTTTATCGATACCATGGAACAGCTGTCCAGCTACGACGAAACGGGCGAACTTCAGCAAGGACTTGACGAACTCAAGCAGGAACTTGGCATGACGGAAGACTCGACCGAAGGCAGCAACACGGACGCCGACGCTTCTGGCCAGGGGTCCGAACTGACGGAACTTGACTACGGCCTTACTTCCGTTATCCCCGCTGAAGCCTTTGCTCTGAAGGCAACCGGCGACAATGAAGCCGACGTGCGTGCCTTGGCCGAACAAGTTATGAATGCGGTCAAAGAACCCAGTGCCGAACAGCAGAAGGCACTCGATGCATACTTTGACGACTCATTTAAGCTTTCCTATGGCGGCACCTTTGAACAGTTTGGCGTGAGCAAAGAAGACTATACAAAATGGGCTTCAGGCGACTTCCAATACGCGGTGCAGGAAGTAACTGCGACCGACAAATACGGCTGGGCTGACGTGAGCATTGAATGCCGTGACTGGAATCATTTCATCGACGCCTATTACGACACGCTCATTGCGTCAGATGCGGAAGACATGCCAGATATGAGCGACCAGGACAAGTATTACGCCTGGATGGGTGAAGCTATGAAAAAGGCCATGGACGAAACCGACAAAGTTGAATACGTTGCGAGCATAAACGTTACGAAGGATGGCGACACCTGGAAGGTCGACCAGTATTCGCTCGACAGTTTGTACTACAACCTGTATGGCCTGTACTAAGGCAACATTTGACATAAGTGGCATGACATGCGCCGCCTGTTCTGCGCGCGTGCAGCAGGCGAGCGCCACCGTTGAAGGCGTGGCGCAGGCAAACGTTAATTTGCTCAAAAACAGCATGGAAGTTGAATTCGCGGAAGGGGCCGACGAAAGCGCGGTCTCTTCTGCTATTTGTGCGGCGGTCGCGAAGGCGGGTTATGGGGCAAGCCGGCGCGAAGGCAGCGCGGAAAGCATGCAGGACTTTGCGGAAGCGGCACGCGCCACCAGTGCTAAACGTGCCGAAGAAGAACGCCGCATGCGTACCCGTCTTATTGTTTCGCTTGTGTTTGGCATACCCCTGTTTTACCTAGCCATGGGCCACATGTTTGGCTGGCCCATACCTTTTAACTTGCAGGACGCCAGCCATCTGCTGCCTTTCGCGGTCGCGCAGCTTGTGTTGCTGATTCCTATCGTGGTGGTAAACCGCAGTTATTTTACGCGCGGTTTTTCAACCCTGTTTCATGGGTCGCCCAACATGGATTCGCTCATTGCCCTAGGGTCGGCAGCTTCCATAGTCTATAGCCTGTATGGGCTGGGCACGCTGGCCCTTGGCCTGAATACGGGCAACCACGAAGCGGCGCACCAGGCAGCCATGAACCTGTATTTCGATTCCGCCGGCATGATTCTGGCGCTTATTACGCTTGGTAAGTATTTCGAAGCGCGGGCAAAGGGCAAAACCACGGGCGCCATTGAAGCCCTGGTGGATCTTTCGCCGCAAACCGCCATCGTGCAGCGCGGCGGCGTGGAAGTGGAAGTGCCTACGGCCGAAGTGCAGGTGGGTGACGTGTGCGTTGTGCGTGCGGGTGCGTCCGTGCCTTGCGATGGCGTGGTGCTCGAAGGCAGCGGCAGCGTGGATGAAAGCGCCCTAACCGGTGAAAGCCTTCCTGTAGACAAGCTGCCAGGGGACGCACTTACAGGTGCCACGGTTAACACTGCGGGTTGGATGCTCATGCGTGCGACCCATGTGGGTGGCGAAACGGCTCTTGCGCAGATTATCCGTTTGGTGGACGAAGCCACCAGCTCTAAAGCACCCATTGAACGCATGGCAGACCGCATTGCGCGCATTTTTGTGCCGGCGGTTATTGCCGTTGCGGCTATTACTTTTGTGGCGTGGATGCTTGTGGGCGGCAGTCTTGAAACCGCCCTTAACCATGCCATTACGGTCCTGGTCATTAGTTGCCCCTGCGCGCTGGGTCTGGCCACACCAACGGCCATCATGGTGGGAACGGGGGCAGGCGCGCGGCATGGCATTTTGATTAAATCAGCGGAAGCCTTGGAAGCAGCCCACGACACGTCGCTTGTGGTGTTCGACAAGACAGGAACGCTTACTCAGGGTACCCCGCAGGTGCAAGCCGTAAACCCTGCGCCAGGCATAGACCGCAACAACCTGCTGCTTGCCGCCCTGGCGGTCGAAAGCAAGTCGGAACACCCCTTGGCACGGGCCATCGTGGACTATGCGCGTGCCGAATTGGGCGAATCTGCAGCGGCCCTTGACAGCGTGGGCTACGAAGATTTCAAGCAGGTACCGGGGCGCGGACTTATCGCAAGCATTGAAGGCATGGAATACTTTGCGGGCAATGCTTTGCTCATGGACGATGCCGGGGTAGACATGGAAGGCGCCAAAGCCCAAGCCGAACAGCTTGCCGCTAGCGGTGCTACGCCTTTGTTCTTCGCTGAAGAGCAAAGGCTGCTGGGCATTATTGCCCTGGCTGACGCGCCTAAGGAAAGCAGCGCCCAAGCGATTGCCACGCTGTCCAATATGGGCATTGAAAGCGTCATGCTTACGGGCGACAATGCCCAAACGGCCCAGGCTATCGCTGGGCAGCTGGGTATTCAGCGTGCCATTTCCGACGTGTTGCCCCAGGAAAAAGAAGAACAGGTGTGGCGCTTGGCCGAAGGGACAACCGTGGCCATGGTGGGCGACGGTATTAACGACGCACCCGCGCTTGCCCGTGCCGATGTGGGTATAGCCCTGGGCAGTGGCACCGATGTTGCCATGGAATCGGCCGACGTGGTCTTGGTTCGCAACGACTTGAATGCCGTGCCCGCGGCCATTCAGCTTTCGCGCGCGACCATGCGCAACATCAAACAAAATCTGTTCTGGGCGCTGTTCTACAATGTCATTTGTATTCCCATTGCAGCAGGCGTGCTTTCCTGGGCGGGCTTTACGCTTAACCCCATGATTGCAGCAGCCGCCATGAGCCTCTCGTCCTTGTTCGTGGTAACCAACGCCCTCCGCCTCCGCTTTTGGGAATTTGGGGTCGGAGGATAATTTCCCAAAAATGGGAATTTGGGGTCGGAGGATATTTTCCCAAAAATCAAAAATGAAAGTATTTCTTAAGAGAAAGTCTCCTCAAGCCAGAGCGGTCGCTACAATGAGTGCATGATCTTTTTAGTCATACTTGTTATTTGCGCGCTGCTTTCCTGGGTGGCGGCCCCTGCCATTCATAAGTACCCCTGGGTGCTTTACGGAGCGGTGCTTCTTATCGACATCCTTTTTGCCACAGGTGCCTTTTCGGCCGTCCCGGGGCCGGCGGGGCGCATGGCATTGCTGCTGATGCGTCGAGGCACCCTGGCCATGGCGCTGTTTACCGTCGTCATGTACATAGGCGTGTTGCCGCACGATTCCGCCCTGCGCGCACGTTTGCAGCTTGCCCGTGCAGAACTATCCATTGCGGCATGCTTGCTCGTTGCCATGCACATGGCGGTCAACCTAGGCACCTTCCTGCCGCGCATTTTCAACCCGAGCACGCGGCCGACCCTTGCCGCGTCCATCGCTATTTCTCTGGTGTTGTTCGCGCTCGTCGTGGTCCTGGGCCTTACATCCTTTACCTTCATAAAGAAACGCATGGATTCTCAATCGTGGAAGAACTTGCAGAAATGGTCCTACCTGTTTTATGCCCTGGTTTACTTTCACATTATTTTGCTCTTGGGATCGGGCGCATTAGCAGGCAGCACAAATACGCAAATTAATTTGGCGGTATATACGCTGGTGTTTGTGGGCTATGCCATCGCGCGCTTTGCGCGCTTCCGTAAGGACGCACAATGAAAGCTCCCAAAGACTTTAGCCAACTTTTTCACGACCTGGACGCGGTTCATCACTTTGTGCAAGGGGGCACCCTCCATGTCGACGACATCATGATCTTGGTCCATCTAGGCCAGGGTGTGCAGGCGGGGTCGGACACCGCAAGCGAATTTGCTTCAATTTTGCACCTTAGCCGCCC
>CAJOJB010000028.1 GCA_905234635.1 uncultured Eggerthellaceae bacterium
AAACGGGAAGTTCGCTTACGCTCTGGACTCCTTCTAGGGCACAACGCAAATCATCAATGCCTGCCATGCCGTTCAGAAAGAAGGCATCTATGGGCCCTTCGCCAAAGGCCGCAGCTGCATCGGCGTACTGGACCTGATTGGCCTTTAATGTGGTGTTATTGGACGGGTCTATAGGTAAACCCGTGGACCCGATTTCAGCGAATACGTGCTGGGGCTTGAACTGCGCCGCCAGGGCAAGCGCCGCTTCGGCAATTTGTGCGGCATTGTCTTCGGCGCGCACATGGGCCAGGCGCGCACGCGTAATGCCCGCCGTAGGCAACACCAAGCATTGAGCACCCGCCATCATGTCCAGGCGTAAAGGTTCGTGAATCGATTCAGGTTCAGTTACCAGAAGGAGTTCGCGTTCACGTTCTTCGGTAAAACCGCGTGCCGCAAGCGCTGCGTCGACAGGCGCCGAAAGCACCAACATGTCATTGTGAAAACGGAGCTGAATATCGGGCATGGAATTAGCCTTGCATAAGAGCCGCGTTTGTGGCGAACCAGGATTCCACCGTACCCGTGTCGAAACCATCCGTTGGATCAATGACCAGCGCATACATCTCTTCTTCGGCCAGCACGGCATCCAGCGCGTCTGTCAGCTGAATTTCATTACCCGCGCCCGGAGGCAAGGTGGCCAGAATTTCCATCACGCGCGGCGAAAGCAGGTAGCGCCCAAACACGCCCAGGTTGGACGGAGCTTCTTCGAGTGCAGGTTTTTCAACGATGGAGTCAATCTTCCACACGTCGTTTTCCACTTCCGTGCCCGCAATAATGCCATATCGAGGAATTTCTTCGTCGGGCAGAGGCAACACCGCGATTACGTTGGCGCCACCGTGGGCGTCGGAGACTTCTTTCATGCGTGGCAGCATATTATTGTCCGGCACTATCACATCGCCCAGCAGCACATAAAAACGGTCATCCCCCGTCTTTTCTGCCGCACAATGAACGGCATGGCCCAGGCCGAGCGGTTCGTCCTGGTAGACAAAGCTCACGGGCAGACTTCCTGCATGCTCAACGGCATCGCCCAGAGCTTCCTTAGCCTTGGCGCGCAAGGTGTCCACCAATTCAGCATCGGTTGCAAAATGCTTTTCGATTGCCTGCTTTTCGCGGCTATTTACCACCACGACTTCGTCCGCTTCGGCAGCGAGCGCTTCTTCAACAACATATTGAATAACAGGCTTGTTCCCCACGGGAAGCATTTCCTTAGGGATAGCTTTAGTGACAGGCAAAAAGCGCGTGCCCATACCTGCAGCAGGAATTACAGCTTTCATGCGGTGCTCCTTTACAACAGTTTTATTGTAACGGAAAGAAAGAGCGCAGGTGGTCCTATTTGCGATGTCGTGAGTTCAAACTCTGCAATTTTTGCTGTTACCAAAAATTGCACGTTAATAGTTAACGAACGTCAAGCGAGAGCGCATGAGCGCAAATCAAACCCTTTGGCTTGTTTGCACGAACAGCGAAAGCGGTCGCAAAATAGGACCACTCGTACCCTCGAGATTACTTCAATACGGAAGCGGTGGCGTCGCCAGCACCCTTGCCTTCTGCTATGGTGCGTTCCACCAATGCAAGCTGCGATTCCACGTTCTTAAAGCGGCGCATGGCGAATACCACATACACCAGCAACGCGATCCAGATAAGCACGTAAGCCGCAATAATAAAGGGCATCGAAGGAAGGATGGTGGCGTATATTTCTTGCAAAACGGAATTCATGTTTGAGCTCCTTACTTGTTAATGTATTCCAGTCGTTATCGTAGTTCGGTCATTTCAGTCGGGTGTTGCAACCGCCATAGACTATTCGTCCAGCGTGTCCTTCGCGGCTTCCACACGCACGGCAATCAATTCCGTACGCGCACGGAAACGATACAAGCCAAACACTATCAGGCAGAAACCGAAAAGGGCACACATAAGCGGTGCCAACATATCGGGTGACATGCCAGAATCCGAACGCATAATAACCGGGTGTACGCTTGACGGAATCAGACGCGTAATGAAAAAGGAAATGGGCACATCCACATACATGATGAGGCTAAACACGCTTGCGTAAGTAGCGCGACGTTCAGGTTCGTCCACGGCGGCGCGCAGGATAAAGTACGCAATGACCATGAGCGTAAGGATAAGATAGGTGGTCAGACGTGGTTCCCATACCCACCACACGCCCCATTCGAAGCGTGTCCACAAGTCGCCCGAAATCATGGTACAGATAACGAACACGAGGCCAATTTCGGTACAAATTTTTGCCTTCAGGTCGTAGAGGGCGTCACGCGTCATAAGAAAGCGGATGGCAAAAAATGCCGTCCCTGTAAGCGCGACCATACTCACTACGGCCACTGGCATATGGAAGTAGAAGATCTTCTGTGAAAGAAGAATTTGGTTACCTATCATTTCGTTGCCGATAAGTTCGACACCATTCACCTTGGCACCCACCACCGGGCTTGCCACGGTAAAGGCAAGTACAAAGGCAAGCGCCGTAAGAAGTGCGCCCAAAAGCAGCGCTGGTTGTGCCAACTTGTCGGACAGCCCCCCTATCGGATGCTTATTGGTTTTTGCTACAGTCATACCCTTCCCTTCAATCTTTATGCGCCCATGCACAACAAACTCCAGCTTCTATACTTCGCAAGCCGCCCTTAAGCAGAAACGGCGTAATCGTAGAGTACCCACGAAAGCAAAACCATAACCAAGTCATAGCCCACAGCAAGCAGCACCGAATTTCTAAAAATGCCTTCGATGTCGCCGCCTGCCACCACCACGGTTGTAGCAGAAACACAGGCATACAACAGCGGGAATACCAGCGGAATAAAAAGCACGGCCAGCAGCACGTCTTTGCCACGCGTGCTGGTCGTAATCGTTGAAAGAAGCGTGCCAATACCCGCGATGCCAATAGTACCAACCAACATGGGGATAAGCATTAAAGGCCAGGTGGGCTGTGGCGTGGTCGTGGTGAGAAAGAAGAAGTAATACAGCGGCAGCACCACAATTTCTACCGCCAGAAGAAATAAAAAGTTGCTCGTGGCTTTCGCAAGGAACACGACGCTGCGGTCGAGCGGCACAAGCAAAATGCCTTCCAGACAACCATCTTCTTTTTCGTAGGAAAACGAACGATTCAACCCAAGCAAGCTCGTGAACACGATGAGCGCCCACAGCATGCCGCCACTCATCTGGAGGATGTCGAACTGGCTACCTGTTTGCGAAAGGGCCGCGCCGTAAACCACCAGCACCAAGAAGGCATAGATAGCCATGGACGACAGCATGTCGCGCGTGCGGAATTCGCGTTGCAAGTCTTTGCGCAGCAGCGTGATGTACTGCGCGAAGGACTGCCATGCTAGGCCACCCCCATGCCCACGGTTTCATGGTAGAGCGCCGCGAAAGCGTCGTAGTCAATTTCTTCCTTGGCAGCAAAAGCCACCTTGGTTCCACGCGCAAGCACAAGGGCATGCGAACATGCTTCAAAGCCCTTGCGCAAGTCATGACTAACCATAACGAAGGTCCGATTTTCGCGCACCGCTTCAAGGAGCGAGTCGAAGATTTCGACCGCGTGGGGGTCCAAACCCGAATAGGGTTCGTCGAGCAGAACCACCTGGGGGTCATGCAACAAGGCGCGTGCGATAGCCAGGCGCTGCGTCATGCCACGAGAAAAGGTGCGCACGGTGTCTAAACGACGATGCGAAAGCTCTACCGCATCGAGCATTTCGTCCACGCGTTCCTGGGCGTTTTCGATGCCATAGAGGCGCGCATACAGCTGAAGGTTTTGTTCGGCGTTAAGGTCGGCATAGAGCATGGAATTATGCGAAATGAGGCCGATTTGTTCGCGGGCTGCGTCGGCGTCGTCTTTCAGGCTAATGCCCGCCACCGTAACCGTGCCACTGGTGGGGCGCGCCAAGGTTGCTAGGATACGCAACAGCGTGGTCTTCCCCGCCCCGTTGGGGCCGAAAATAGACAGGAAGGAACCCGCGGGCAATTCCAGCGACACGTTCTTTAAGGCATAGCGGTCTCCGAAGACCTTGCTAAGCTGGTCGAGTTGTACCGCAGGTGCTTCCAATTATTCCTCTTCAGGTTGAGGGTCGGCTTCAGCTTCGGCAACTTCGACAACCTTTACTTCGGCGGCTTCGGTTTTAACTTCAGATGTTTCAGCTTCAGCTGCAACAGTTTCACCAGCTTCGCCCGCTTCAGTTTCGGCCTCGTTAACCTCAACTTCGGCTTCAACCGCCTTAGCTTTAGCAGCAGATCGCCTGCCAATAGCTGAAATAAGCCCGCCCAACATGAGCAGCCCAAAGCCCACCCATACAAGACTAATAAGCGGATTAATACGCACGTCCATGGCAAAGGCACCTGCGTTATTCACGCCGCGATACACCACAAACAGGTCCTTTTCAGGGAAACTCATAACCGCGGCGTTCGCCTTAGTCTGCTGCGTGGTAACAACCATTTGCAGGTTGGGCTTCATGTGACCAATCAAATTGCCATTGCGATACACGTCAAATTCGACGGTGTAAATAATGTCCTGGTCGTTGTTGGCCTTTTCAATGGAATTGTCGGTATAGCGCAGGGTAAATTCCTGAATCTGAATGTCTGGAGCCGTATTGGTCGCGCCATTGTAGCTGACGTATTCCACCTTTTCCGTGATAAACATCGACGAACCAATAAGGCCAAGCAGAATAAGCGCCATACCCAGATGCGCCACGTAGCCGCCATAGGTGGACACATGGCTCGCAGCCATCTTGAAGAAAGCTACGACAGGGTTGGTGTTGTTGGCCTTGGCCCAGTTACTCGTGTTGCGCCCAATAAGGAAAAGCGTATTGAAAAAGATAAGGCTGGCGACCAAGAAGCCCACAATAGCCAGGCCCTTGTAGTAGAAGGCGGGACCGTCGGACGCCAGGGCTTCAGCCTGCGAACCGCCTGCCGCAATGGTAGCGTCGTAGGCAGGACTAAGCTGCGTGAAGAAGTAGACCATCAGAAGCGCGAAAGCAGCCAGGGCAAAAAGACCAGGAAGCTTTGCGCGCTTGAAGAATACTTCTTTACTGGTGGCCGCCCAACTGAGCAAGGGGCACACCGCCAAAACAGCCAAATAGAACACGCCCAACGGACGCGCAATAGCATTGTAGGTACCTGCGGTAAGTGCCTGCCCACCAAAAGGCAGGAAGCTTGGCAGGGCGCTGGACACCGTAAGGTAACACAGCACGATAGCAAACACGACCATGATGACATTGTTGAAATAATAGGCTGCTTCGCGCGACATAAAACTGTCGATATCTTCGTCGGCGGCCGTACGCGGTGCAAAGGCCTTCCACCGAATAGCCAGCCCCACTACCCCGCATAAAAGTGCTGCAATAATCAGACCACCAAACAGGTTAAGCGAAACTGGGTCACCCGAAAATGCGTGAACCGATTCGACCAGGCCAGAACGTGTAATAAAAGTACCCGTAATAACAAAGGCAAAAGACAAGCATGCCGCAAAAATACTCCAACGCTTGAAGGCTCCACGCTGCCTATAAATGGTAAAGCTATGGATGAGCGCAAGCGTCACCAACCAGGGCAGCAAGCTGGCATTTTCTACGGGGTCCCAGCCCCAATAGCCACCCCAGCCAAGGACGACATAGGCCCATACGGAACCCAGGCCAATGCCCAGGCCTAAGAACCACCAAGACACCAGGGTGTAGCGCTGGCTCTTGCGCACCCATTCATCACTCGCATTCGAGCAAATGAGCGCTGCCACCGCATAGGCGAACGGAATGGTAAGGCCTGCATAACCCACAAACAAGGCAGGGGGATGAACCGCCATGGCCCAGTGTTCGAGCAGCGTATTCATGCCCCAAAGCGTTGCCACGCCCTTCAGGCTGCCGTCGGCATTGAGGTATTCAGTAGCAGTAGCTACAAAGGGGCTGTTTTCTTCAGAAAAAAGCAAGATACCCGCAAAAGTTACCAACACCAACTGCGCTACCACGAGCGCCATATTATCCAGGCTTTCGAGCTTTTTCATATTGCGCACCGCAAGCACGGTCGTAAAGATTGAAATAAGCCACGCCCAAAACAGCAGCGAGCCTTCGCGGCCTTCCCACAGGCCAGCCACGCGATAGAAGGTACCCATGGCACCCGTTGCATGGCTGCGACCCTGTACTACATATTCGATGGTGTTATCGCCCGAAAGGAAGCAATATACCAACAGCAAGCAGCAAAAGGTAAGCGCTGCCAAGGTCAAAAACGAAGCCACATGCCCTGCCCACAGCAAGGTTTCACCCAGGCTGCGCGCATCGGCACCGGCTTTTTTTGCTGCGGACTTACGCTTGACATGCCCAGCGAGCAAGCAGACGATTGAAATTATGGTTGCGGCAAATGCGATGAGGAGGCTTGAAAGCCCAATGAGCGGAAAACCCATAGCCTAGCCCTCTAGTGCCACGTCGGTCGCAGAAAACTTACCGTTTTCGAGCATGTTGCCCGTGAGCACCACCTTGGCGCCGTCGGCCAAAGTTTCGTCGGACAGGGCAATGTCGCACTGTACGGAAACCGTAGCAGCGGCGTCTTCGGCGTCTACCAAAACAAAGCGAACATCCTGGCCAGCAGGGTTCTGGCTTCCTGCCTGAACCGTGCCCGTTACCTTAATGGTCTTGTTCAAGACTTTGTCGCCGTAGCCAAGCATTTGGGCAACACCCAGGGCGTCCATGCCACTTTCGTACTTGGACGGGCACTTCGTAACCAGTTCGCTACACACAAGCGTGCCGTCTTCGCCCATCTTGCCTGTGCAAATTGCCGTGACGTCATTACCGAAGGTAGCAGCAGCACCACCGTCATAGCTTACGTTTAACACAGCATTATTCGTGCTGTCGGGATCATAAATGCTAAAGGTAAGAATGTTGTCATTGGTGGCGTAGGAGTTTTCGACCACGTTGCCCGAAACTTGTACGCGCTGGTTAGCATAGTCGCCACTTGCGGCCTGGGCAATAGATACCGTCTTAGCAGCCGTTCCACCACCAACGATGGCCAGAATAAGCGCCATAGCCATAACGATAATACCCGTTACAATAATGAGTCGTTTTTTAGTCCGTGCGTTCAAGGCAAACCTTTCCCTTTGTCATTTTTTGCGTCACCGTGGCAATTGCCCACAAGACGGCAGATTTTAACCTAATAATGATGCCATGTGCCTTACACAAAGGCGGTCGATTGTACCCCTCTACCACATAAAAGCCCACCGATTACCTGGGCTTATACACCAAATGGTGTAGGAAAAAGAACCTGTCCGAGGACAGGTTCTTTCAAGCGGTTTTTAAACCATAGGCTTACTTGACTGCCTTCATAATTGCATTACTTTCCGCAAAGGTGAGCCAGCCTTCAGGTGACTCTGCGTCAGCGTGGCAAGCAGTACACATATTCACGGAAGCCCTGTGAGACTTATGGCAGTCACCACAAGCAAATTCCATACCGCCAGCAGATGCATGAGGCGTGTTCAGCCACAGATGCGGCTGGCGCACGGTGCCTTCAACAACCTGAATCTTCGCCAGTTCAGCACGGTCCATGTCGTGGCAGCCACTACGCAGGCAGAATTGGTCGCCCTTGCCTGTATCGTCTGCGTGACCAGCGTTTACCAGCAGGTCGGATAGAGTGCGTTCATGCTGGGCAAAACCATTGCCATTCACACGGTCGACCACCGTGTAGCTACCCGAAATCGTCATCATGCCTTCACCAATTTGCTGGGAAACAGACGGAACATGACAGCCGAGGCAGGCCACATTTTGGCTCTTGTGAGAAACCGCCAACATGGAATGCGTGTTGGCAACGTCATTGCCATACTTGTCGACACCAGCGGCATTGTCTTCCTGGTTGTAGCCTTCGAGGTAGGCGTCCATCGTGTCATGGCAAATAGCACCGCAGAAGCTGGGCTGTTCGTGCCAGACAAACATGCCAATACCGGCGAGCAGCAGTACCGCGGCAACAACGCCCAAAACGACGGGCCACTTCTTCTTAGCCTTGGCAGCAGGTTCTGCAGCTACCTGCTTCACACCATCAACTGCGCCGCCCACGGCACCCGTTGCCTTGTCGGCGGCACCTTTAACAGCGCCAGTAACGGAACCGGCAGCACCAGATACAGCACCCGTGACGGAACCAGCTTTTTCAGCCACTGCTCCGGTAACGGAACCGGCAGCTTCAGATACGGCGCCAGAAACGGAACCAGCAGCGCCAGCCACAGCACCAGTAACAGAACCAACAGCGTCGGTTACTTTACCAGCGTTAGCAGCTACGCCCATAAGGCCGGCAATCTTGTCAAAACCGCCAACGGCTTCGCCAATACTCTGGAACAGGCCAGTAATGTTGCTTAAATCAAGACCCTTGCCCTGACCCAGGAAACCCTGGACGGCAGAAAGCAGATCCGCTTCGCCAATTGCATTACCAAAGAAGCCCTTCAGTGCAGCAACGATGCCTTTTTCGTCGCCATTGGCTTCAGTAATACCGTTTACCATGGTGGCAATCTGCTCTGTTTCGCCGAAGCCCAAAAGCTCCTTAATCGCAGCAATAACTTCGTCGAGTACGTTCTTTTCTTCGCTCATTTCTAACCCCCTTTCACATTTCTCAAAACCAATCGTCTGCGTACATAAAAGATGCTCCTCAAAGGAGCACCTCCTATACACCCGTGGTTGTATTGTAGCCTAGTTCCAGCATGGGCGCTATGGGGGTTTTCTGCTAGTATAGACCACGGTTCGCGGGAATTATTTCCGCAGGTGACCAACTAAGCGGCTCCATGTAGCAAGGCAACTGAACGTAAAAGAGTTTCAAAGGACGCAACCCAGATGAACAAGATGCAATCTTCCATTTGTCTTCTTGCCGTCACGCTGTGTTGGTCTACCGAAGTTATCCTACTCGCCGCCCTCCCCGACGGCATTAACCCCCTTGCGTTTACCTGCGTAACTTCCATTATTGCCACAGTATTGCTTTTCCTTTGTTTTGGCGAACGCATTCTTGCCGCTTTCAAGCGCGATAGGGGCTCGATCGAAAAAAGGCTTGTGCTGCTTGCCGTCCTGAACACCAGCTATAACGTGATGTACAACGCGGGCCTGGACTACTTCGACGTTTCATCGGGCGCGTTCACCTTGTCTATGACAGCGGTGATTCTGCCTGTTATTCTGCTTGTGTCGAAACGCGGGGTAAATCCTAAAACCTGGATTTCTGCCGCTTGTGTGCTTATAGGCATCGTGGCAGCTGTTGCCCCCTCGATGCACACCAGCCAAGTGGGCGGCCTTGCGGTGCTCATTGTCGGGTGCATTTTACGCGCCATCTATATCGTGAGGCTGAACGACTATGCACGCCAGCATGACCCCGTTGCGATTGCAGCGGGCATGACGTGCTTAAATAGCATTATTGCTTTTGTTCCGTGGAACTTTGTGCAGCCAGGAACCTTCCTTGCTCTTCCTTGGTCAAACACTTTCATTGCCGTTGCGGTTATTTACAGCTACTTCATTGTTGCTTTTGCAACGGTGCTCAACATTTTTGCGCAGCGCCGCGCAACGCCCGCGCAGGCAACCATTATTTATGCGACCGAAATAATCTTTTCGATTATCTGGGCGACCCTGCTCCCCGCAGGCATTGTTGACCATGTCGACATTTCGCTTCCTATTCTTGTGGGCTGTGCGCTGGTGGTTGTAGGAAACCTGATTGAAGTCGCACCCTTTATGGAACGCTTAAGCAAAGCCGCAGATGCGCTGCCGGACGGCGCAATAGCGGTAGACACGAAACCCCAGGGCGACACCACGACAGCCCAATCCCACGACAGACTCGCTACGACCCAAGGCCACAACGAGCCCACTACGACCTCACCTCACGGCGACCCCGTTGCAGCCCTGCTTTCGTGCCTGAATTCCCCCGTGTTGCGCAGTATTGCTCTATTCGCGATTCTTTTGGCGGTGTATCTGATTGTGTCGTTGCCGTTCAAGGTGCTTACCGTCATTCCTGGTTTTACCGACATTCGACCCGTAAACATGCTCGTGCCCGCATATGGCATCTTTTTTGGCATCCCGGGATGTTTGGCTTTTGGGGTTGGTAACCTCATTAGCGACATTGCGGCAGACGAACTGCGATGGACGTCTATTGCAGGTTTTATTTCTAACTTTGCCTACCCCTACGTGCTGTATCTTTTATACACGCGGCTAAGTAAAAAGCCCTTCAGCCTGCGTACCGGGAAGGACCTTATTCTGTTTGTACTGGCCATTATTGCGTGCAGCATTATGGAATGGCTTATTCTGGCGCCCGCCGTGCATGCGGTGTACCCCGATGTGGACATATGGGTGTTTACTGCTTCGGTGCTGTTTAATTCGATTGCGTTCCCCGTGGCGCTTGCCATACCCCTGATTATTCTTATTCAAGAAGAATTAGGCTTTGTTCCTCTTTTCAAACCGAAAAATGAACGTCAACCGATTGACCAGCATAATAAAAAAGCGCTGTCCGATTGAACAGCGCAATAACATTGGTGGAGACGATGGGGATCGAACCCACGACCTCGGCATTGCGAACGCCGCGCTCTCCCAACTGAGCTACGTCCCCAAATGGGGTGCTACTTTCGGCTTTGCGCTTCAGCAGCAAAGGTATTGTGCCGCGTGGGGCGGCTCTTGTCAAACGGCGGTTGGCTGCAAATGCATTCAGTGCGCCAAGGCGTCTGGTGCACCATGCGCGCAACCTACAACCGCCAGCAAATTTAGTCGTCGAGTGTGCCCAACAGTGGGGACACGTAGTTTTCGTCGTCTTCCTCTTCGATAAAGGGCTCGAACAACGCTTCCCCATTCTGGGAAAGCTCAACCGTGCCCGTAAGCACGTCTACATACTGGTATGACTGGCGGGCAGTGCGGCCGCGCTTGCGGTCCACTTCCATGATGAACAGCTGCGGATGCACCTGCACCAGAACACCTTCAGATTCAACAATTTTGGAACGGCCCATGTTCGCGCGCACGGAAAGGCGCTGGCCGATAAATTCATCAAGCGTATCGTGAATGTTGTCAACGATTTTTGCCTGTTTTTCAAGATCCATGACGTATCGTCTTCTTCCTACATTACCTCGGGGACACAAACAATGCGCGCCATTGTAGCACGCTGGTCAAGGTTTGTCATTTTTTTGGTGTACTACCTGCAGTTTTTTGCAAATGCTCCACATTGTTGTTGGGGGTTTGTAACCTTAGAACTGGGACGCAGTGGCTTTTCTAAGCCCCTAATGTCCACGTTCAGAACACGCGCAATAAATCTCGCCGTTTTTAAAACAAGAGTGTAAGGGAATAATAAGTATTGCGTTATCGCAATAGTTTTGAGAAACTATCCCTCAGCGAGAAAGGAAACCTATGCTTTCTACAAAAGAAGCAGCTAAAAAACTTGGCGTGTCTGAACAGCGCGTGCGAAAAATGCTTGCAGACGGTCGGCTTCAAGGGGAAAAATTTGGTCGAAGTTGGATGGTTTCAGAACAGTCTGTCCAAAAGCGCAAACACGAAGGCAGAAAAACTGGACGACCGAAAAAGCAGAATGAAGCACTGCCCCCCGATTCTGCCTTACCCGATGTGGAGCTGGCACACCGTATTTTCGACGATGCACAACGTGTGCTGAGCGGTTGTTACAGCGCTCCATTTTTAGATCTTGCCCGCAGCTCGCAAGAACAGGAATTTTGGATTAAAACGGCTAATCTTTTTCTTCAGCAAAAACAGCGCGAACTTATTGCGCAAGGGGTGTACTAGGTGGAAAGGCCGTATTACATTCTTTTCGCAGGCGTTAATGGTGCAGGAAAATCTACGCTCTATCGCACAGGGGGCTGGCAACATAATGGTGTTACCGATAGGTACCCTCGCGTTAATACCGATGAAATACTTGCAGCACAAGGTCTGAACTGGGCTGACCCTAAAGCACAATTCCAAGCAGGACGTGAAGCGGTCAAGTTAATAAAGCAATACTTATCCAAGCGTGAATCGCTCAACCAGGAAACGACCCTTACTGGAAAATCGATAGTACGTCATATCGAGGAAGCACATGAAGCTGGTTTTTACATTGTTATGTTCTATGTGAGCGTTGAAGATGTTTCTATCGCGCAAGAACGTATTGCCCATAGAGAGTCGATTGGCGGTCATGGAATTAGTTCTGACGTGGTTAAACGCCGCTACAAAGCGTCGATAGAAAACCTTGTTCGTGTCCTAGATATATGCAACGAGGCGTATCTTTACGACAACACAGGCCTACTGGACATGATGGCTCGTTTTGAACTTGGAGAACTAGCGTACTGTTCTGTTGATAAGCCCGGCATTACCTGGCACCACGATGTAATCCAGCGGTTAGAGTATGAGTTGGTGGCGTTTGGCGGTTTGCCTAGCGGCTGATAGCAAGGCCTTCTGCTTCAAGGAGCAAGGGAATGTCGCGCGCCGTACAGCGATTCCACTCGCGTGCACGCTCGGGAAGGCTTTCCCACTCGGTAAGATAGGGGCTTTTCTTCCCTTCTATATCCTTAAACTTAGCGAAACACCAGCCAGCAGCCTTGCGCTCTTCGCACCAACGTCGATGCTCCAAGATGGCCAACACTTCAATTTCACTAGGCGCAAGAGCGGCAATACGCTGTTCAGGGTAGCAACTCGCAGATGGCACAATGCGATACCCCAGAGTTTTCAGCATTTCGGGAAAGCTTACAATCCGCTCGACACTTGAACGATGAAGGTCTTCAGGTAACTGGTCGAAGGAACCATATTCAGCGTCTGCCATACTCGCCTGGCGGGAATCTACGTACCGCGTGTATGCATTCTTCGCCATGCTTGTAATAACATCGCTCGAAGCTGCGGAACTGTTAAACGGTTCGTCTTGCAAGGAGTCGGCCATAAATGGACGCGCGTGCTTCGGACCATAGATAGCGCACACGAGCATGTTCCAGATAAGTTGTTCTTTGTAGTTAAGCCAAGCGGGAAGCCCAGAACCGTAACCATCGGTTTCGCAATCAGGATGGTTGCGGCGCGCTGCAGACAACATGTTCAGTAATTCATCAAGCGACTTAGATTGCATTTCTGCTGGGACATCATCGAGTTCTTTCATATAGCCATCAAGTGCTTCGTTAACCATGTCCTTATAGTACGTGCAGTACACTTCTGCATGCCCCAGCTGAACGAATTTGTCGCAAAGCCTTTGGGCAACATATTGAATGACATCGGCATCGTTCCACCAATCGGCAATAACAAGTTCTATCTTGTCTTGCAGACACCACGCTGGAAGCAGTTCGTATAAAGCATCAAGGGTATTTTGCTCCTGAAAACGCGAATAAACCTTTGCCTCCGCTTCAACGTCTGCAACAATCCCCTCGAGCGCACTTCGTTTTTCTGGTGATAGATGCGGCATGATGCTTTTCGCCTGCAGGACGAAGTCAGCAACAGGGCCTTTCCCGCGTGCATCGGAAGCAGCATTCCCCCGCCGATTGTTTTCTACCAAAGGCGGGCAAAAACGCTCAAACATGTCTTTAACCTGTGGCTCATAGAGCGTGTTGAGCTTCATAGTATGGGTATTCCAAGCGCATATTGCCGCAAGGAGCTCTTCGGCATCTTCCTTACTAGCACACGCATCAACGATACGATCTTCGTAAGCGCTGCGCCAATAATTAACGTTGAAGAGCAGACGGTCCATTGCGGCCTGCGTACCACGACGCAGAGCAGCACGGTCGCTAGATTCCGCGAGCGCATTTGGTTGCGCAATCGGCAAAAAGGCATGTGCCTGGAAGGCGCAAAAAGCAACCTTCAGAACTTCGATAGGTTTCAGTTCACCTGTGCGTTTTTGCTCTTCATGCTCTAAGGCTACACGCACTGCTTCAAGAGCGCTTTGCGGTTTAGGCTTTGGCTTGGTCATGACAGCCGAATTCCTGCTCTGTTTAGGTGTTTTACTTGTGTGCCAAGCCATAATATCCGCCATCAAACCGCCTTATTGCCCAATCAACGGGCTACCTGCTAGGCACTTCCCTGCCCGCTGCTTCAAGCGTTTTGTGGGCCAAAGCGATAAGTTCATCGAGACCGTAGTCTAAATCGTTCTTTACATGCCTGTTAGAGCGATACACCAGCAAACGATAGCTATCCTTTTCGGTATACGCAGTGTTTTCGTCATACGGGTCCGCCAAAACATTAGAATCATCAAATGCCGCGAGATACAATTCGCCATTTTCACAAAGAGCAAATGCCGCCTGCGAAATATAGGCAGGAATCTGATACTTACTCGAAAAGCCCTCTCCCATAGCAGAACTATCAAAAGGGTTTTTCCATAGCACTGACCCATCGGCACATGCTGCATAAAGCATCCCAATTTCACTATTAGTTTTATGCGTGAAGAAACTTGCAGAAACAACTGGCATAGGGAACGCAAGCTCGTTCATTTTTTCACCCGTTTCCGCGTTAAGCACAATTGCTTTATTGCGAACGATTACGATGACAGCGTTTCCGTCTCCATAATAACTAGCAATAAATGGCAATCCGCCAAAAGCCAGGTTTCCATTAATTCGCAAGGAAAGCTCTGCATCTGCAAAAGAAATGTCCTCATATTCCCACGCTAAAGAAAGATCGGTATTGTAAGCCTGCAACTTCCAAGGAAATGACTGGTCCCATTTATCTTCATCGAGCGCTTTGTACGTACAGACGAACAATCTCTCTCCACCCATGACCGCATCAATGACGTTGGGGCTATCCACGAATCCTTGAGCTATTTCTATTGCTGTTTCCCTCGACGTGATATTGCCGCGAGAATCAAAGAATCCTTGAATAGTTTCCTGACTAATACTGTCAATATCTTCAATTGCCTTTCCAGTTTCAAGATTAAAAAGGGGTATTTCACCTTCAGGGGTAAGAACCCCCACAATCTTCTCTTCCTCGTTAAGAACTAGGCGGCCTATTTCATCTATAGGCACAGAATAGCAAGGCAGCCAAAGATCGGTGGAAGGAGTGACCTGCAAAGCATTTTCGAGTGCCTGTTGCGCATCCGAAACCAGCGGACGGCTGGTATCGGATTCCGAAGTGGGAAGCGCCTGAAGTGCTGCGTCTATGGCGCCATAGCGGTCGCCCTCTGAATAGAGCTGTTGCGATTGTGCCGCCAGCGTGCGCGATTCTTCTATAAGTGCAGCCTGCTGATTAGTGTGGGCCGTCCATGCAAAACCACCTAGCACCACTGCTACTACAAGCGCTGCTACTGCACCCATTGTTATACGCTTTCGTTTGCGTGCGCGCTGACGCTGACGCAGGTCGTCAAAACCGCAGCCAGCTACCGATGCGATTATGCGCAATCTTTCATCACTGAGCTTATTGGCGCTTTCTGGCCGAAAGTCGGCTGCTAGCGGTTCCGCGGCAATAGTGCGCTCTTCCCCATCGACATCAATTACTGTTCTCGTGCGCAGGATTTCAGGCATGCATTCCGATGCATCCCCCGCAGCCAGAACGACAAAAACGCGTTCCCTGTTATGCAGCTCAATAAAGGTTTCGATTTCACGCTGAACCCAAATACTATCTTTTGTCTCAGGTGAGCAAACAACAATAAGTGCCGATGAGTCACGTAGCGCATTGGTAATATGCTCAGGCAGAGAATGCCGGTTACACTATCGTAAGA
>CAJOJB010000029.1:0-3992 GCA_905234635.1 uncultured Eggerthellaceae bacterium
ACCAGGATCCTTGCGGCCCTTACTACAAGCAGAAGGAAAGTCCCATGCACTTCAAGCCCACCGACAGCCCACAGTACTACCGCATTGCGCATCAGAAGTCGCGCGAAGAAGGTAGCAAGGTAAGCGCCGAACAGTACGGCATGGAAGCTATGACGCGCGGTTGCTTGGGCGGTATTACCTTCTGTTTCATTTCGCATGTGGGCGACGTGCAGCCTTGCGGCTATTTCGACATGCAGCTGGGCAATGTGAAAGAACGTCCCTTCAGCGAAATTTGGACCGACTCGCCCGTGTTTGCCGACCTGCGCGACTATTCCAAGCTTAAGGGTAAGTGCGGCGCTTGCGAATACAAGGGCGTGTGCGGCGGCTGCCGTGCGCGTGCCCTTTCCGCAACGGGCGATTACATGGAAGAAGAACCCTATTGCGCCTATGTGCCGCGTGCTCTGCGCGTAGAACAGGCCGATGCTGGGGAGGTGGAGTCCTAGTATGAAGGATACGCTTCAGCAGCAGGTGCTTGATATTATTCAGTCAAACTTCCCGTTGGAAGAAGACCCCTACGGCGTGCTTGCTGAACAACTAGGTACCAGGCGTGACGAAATAAAGGACGCCGTATGCGCCCTGTGCTTTAGCGGCGGCGTGCGTCGCGTTGGCGCATCCTTTGATTCGCGCAAACTGGGCTACACGTCCACGCTGTGTGCTCTGGCGGTTCCTGGCGGGGAAGATGAAGTGTTGCGTGCGGCGGAAATCATAAGCACCTTCCATGGCGTGACGCACAATTACGGGCGTGCGCATCGTTATAACATTTGGTTTACACTCATTACGCGTTCGGTAGAAGAAAAGCAAGCTATCCTGGATACCATTCGCGAACAGACGGGCTGTGACGACCTGCTCGACATGCCTTCTATTCGCAAGTACAAAATTGCCGTGGACTTTGGAAACCACCGCGCTAAGTGTAAGAGCGCAAAGGGCAGCAATGGCCTTTCTCCTCTTCTCGCGCACGTTCATGCTGCCGTCAACGGCGTTGGGGGCGGTCACGGGAACGGCAACGGGCATGGTCACGGGAACGGCAACGGGCATGGTCACGGGAACGGCAACGGGCATGGTTGCGGGCACGGCCACGGAACTGGCGCACCCTTCAATGCCGACGACGACTTCGACGTAGCCCTCGTCCGCTGGGCCCAGGACGACATCGCCCGCGACCAATATGGCGATCTCATCGACGACCCCTGTGCCGCGCATTTGAATGAAAAGCTCGGGCGCGACGATGTGACCCCTGCCATAATTATCAATCGCCTGCGCGAACTGAAGTCCCAGGGCACCGTACGTCGCTTTGGCGCCATGGTGCGTCACCATGTCATTGGCTTTGCCTTTAACAGCATGACCGTTTGGAACGTGCCTGACGAATATGTCGACCAGGCGGGCGAATTGTTCGCAAGCGCGCATTTTGTGTCCCATTGCTACACGCGTCATCGCATGGGTAGCTGGAACACCAACCTCTATGCCATGACCCATGCGCAAACTGCTGAAGAACTGGTAGGCAATATTGAAACCTTGCAGACCATGCTTGAAACATCGGACATTCCCTACGAAGAGCATTTTGCCCTGGAAACAACTGCGGAATACAAGAAAGTTTCGATGCGATATTTCCTTCCTTCACAGGCTTTAAGTGGCGGTTTTACTGCTACTCCCGCTGTGTGTTCCCGTGCTGTTTAGGAGGCCATCATGCTTGACCATAGCAAGTCTCAAGCCGACTTTGCCCACGCGCAAACGCTCATTCCTGGTGGCGTGAATTCGCCCGTGCGTGCCTTCGCAAGCGTGGGTACCAACCCCGTGTTTTACGACCATGCGCAGGGTAGCCACATTTGGGACGTCGATGGCAACGAATACATCGACTTTGTTGGTTCCTGGGGTCCCATGATTTTGGGGCACAGGCCAACGGCGGTGGAAGAAGCGGTGCGCGCGCAGCTTGGTCGCGGTGTTTCCTATGGCGCACCCTGCGAAGAAGAAATCGCGCTCGCAGAAAAGATTATCGAAGTTGTGCCGGCGGCCGAAAAAGTTCGCATGGTTTCAAGCGGCACCGAAGCTGTTATGTCGGCACTTCGCTTGGCACGCGGCTTTACGGGGCGCGACAAGATTATCAAATTCGAAGGTTGCTACCATGGCCATTCCGATGCCCTGCTCGTGAGTGCTGGAAGCGGCGTGGCGACCCTGGGTATTCCGGGCACGCCAGGAGTTACCGCGGGTGCTGCGGCCGATACGGTCGTGTTGCCCTATAACGACTTAGAAGCAGTGCAGCGCGCCTTTGAAGCGGCACCAGGCGAATTTGCTGCGGTGGTGCTCGAGCCCATTGCGGGTAATATGGGCGTAGTGCCTCCTGCGGAAGCTTACCTGCAGGGTCTGCGCGATTTATGCACCAAGCACGACGTGCTGCTCATTTTCGACGAAGTTATTACGGGCTTCCGCGCTGCTTTGGGCGGCGCCCAGGACTTGTATGGCGTGCTGCCCGACCTGTGCACCTTTGGCAAGATTATTGGTGGCGGTTTCCCCGTGGGCTGCTTCGCTGGACGTGCAGACATCATGGACACGCTGGCGCCGGTTGGCCCTGTCTACCAGGCGGGCACGCTTTCGGGTAATCCCGTGGCTATGGTGGCAGGTCTTGCCCAGATTAACGAACTTGAAAAACCAGGTACCTACGAGCGTTTGGAAGCCTTGGGTGCGCGTCTTGAAGCGGGTTTGCAAGAAGCCGTTGATGCAGCTGGTATTGAAGCGTGTATTAACCGCGCCGGTTCGGTGGCGACCCTGTTCTTTAGTACCGGGCCCATCCGTAATTGGACGGATGCAGCGGCCTGCGACACCGAAACTTTCGCGCGTTATTTCCGCGGTATGCTCGATCGTGGTTTCCTTATTGCGCCCAGCCAGTACGAGGCCCTGTTCGTAAGCACGGCCCATACGGAAGAAGAAATCGACGCCTTCACTGGTGCGGCCAAAGAAGTGCTCACGAGCTTATAGGGTCTTTGGATAAACCCTGGTTTAAGCAAAATAAAGCAGCCCGGAGGCTGCTTTATTGTTTGCCTAGTGTTAGCGAGTATTGCTGGCCTTGCGCAGGTAGTGCGAGGCGCTGCTCAGGCACTACTGGGCGCTGCTTGCGCTGCTGTCGCCACTACTCGGTTCGGGTTCGGGCTCTGGCTCGGGCTCGGGTTCTGGCTGGGGCGCATTGTAGGCAAGGGTTACCACTAAGGTTACGTTTTGCTTGATGTCGGCAATTTGCCCCGAGTTAGCAGTGCCATAGTCGTGTGCCCCGTCGGTCACGCTAACAATGTAGTAGTTTTCTGGAACGGTGATGTAATAGCCCACCGTGCCGCCGTCTTCAACTTCATACATGTCCAGAGCAACATTTGCCGCAGGCGTCATGGGGTCGGCATAGATTTCTGCCGTCACGGTATGGCGCATGGAACCGTCGCTAATAGTAATGGAAACCGTGTCGCCCTTGTTAAGCTGAGTGCCCGGTTCAGGGTTCATGGCCATAACGGTGCCCGCTGCATAATCGGCGCTGTTGTCGTGATAGACCTCTACATAGAATCCCTGGTTGGTAAGGGTGGTACGTGCGTCGGCTTCACTGCGACCATACACGTCTTCGACCGCAATCTTACTGGTGCCCTTGGAAAGCACGTAGCTGACCGTCGAACCCATGTCGACCGACGTACCCGCAGCGGGATCTTGGCGAATAAGCAGCCCCGATTCAACCGTGTCGGAGTTTTCGGCGTTTTCTTCTTTGCCCTTAAGGCCCGCAGCGTCGAGGAGTTGTTTAATCTGGTCGGCGTTCTTTTCGCTTAGGTCAGGAACGAGCACCTGTTCCTTGCCGACGGAAACATAGAGCGTAACGCTGCTTCCTTCTTCGCTTTCCGTATTAGCGGCTGGGTCGGTGCGAATAACCTTGCGCTCGGAGTAATGGCAGAGCAGGGGAGTGAGCGTATCCACGCCGATCTTCATGGCGC
>CAJOJB010000029.1:4006-10291 GCA_905234635.1 uncultured Eggerthellaceae bacterium
CAGCGTCTTGCCTGCCACGTCGGGGATAAGATGTGGTTCTGGTTCCGGCGCGGGGCTTTTGCCCAAGAAGAACCAGGCTGCTGCCGCAAGCAAAGCGAGTGCCGCAAGAACAGCCATGATAATGGCCGCCATACGCCCCTTGCCACCCGATTCTTCTTCGGGGACAACCGTACGCATGGGGGTATAGGGCGGAACAGCGCCACCGCCTCCGTTGCCGCCCGCGTTTTCGAGTGTTGGCATGACCGACGTGCCTTCGGCATAGGGCAGGGGCGCACTGTTTGTCTTATAGGGTTCCGCATTGGCAACTTCGGTAACGCCTGTTCCAGGCAAAACAACCGCACGCCCAGCTAAAAAGTCGTTCAAGGCATGCTTCATGTCGCCTACGGTTTCGAAGCGATTGCGCGGATCCTTTTCCAGCGCGCGCATAATAATGGCTTCAAGTGACGGGTCGAGGTTAGGGTTAATTTGCGTGGGAGGCACGGGGAATTCCTGTACCTGCTTGGTAGCAACCGTAACCGAATCGGACCCGTCGAAGGGTAACTTGCCCGTGGCCGCTTCGTAAAGCACGATGCCCAGGGAATAGATGTCACTCGAATTGGTGAGTTCCTTGCCTTGAGCCTGTTCAGGGGAAATGTAGTGAGCGGTACCCAGGACAGCACTCGTTTGGCCTTGAACCGTATTCTTGGCGTGAGCAATACCAAAGTCCATGACCTTCACGTTGCCGTCGGGCTGGACCATGATGTTTTGCGGCTTGATGTCGCGGTGGATAATATCTTGCTTGTGCGCCACGGAAAGGGCCTGGCACACCTGGGCGCCAATTTCGGCAACCTTGCGCTGGTTGATGGCGCCGCGCTGTTTAATGGCGGTTTTTAAGTCGGAACCGCGCACGTATTCCATGACGATGTAATAGGTACCTTCGTCCTGGCCCCAGTCGTATACATTCACAATGTAGGGGCTGGACAGGTTGGCTGCCGAAGCGGCTTCCTGGCGGAAGCGCTGAGTAAATTCGGTATCGGCAGCGTATTGGGGCAACATGACCTTAACCGCCACCATGCGACCAAGCACGCGGTCTTGGGCGCGGTAGACTTCGGCCATGCCTCCAATGCCTATGCGTTCTGTAATTTGATACCGGTTGTTAAAAACCCTGCCTATCATGTTCCCGCTCACGTTTATACTCCTTTTGGACACATGCTAGTCACACAAGTTTTATGTAGTGTAATAGCATACCGCATTTATAGGGCTCCTTGCACTTCGAGGGCCACTCTTAACACATTATTCGCGCGAGAGGCAGCGTCGGTGTAATCGCTTGCTCCCTGCTCTAAAACAATGGCAATAACTACCTGGGGGTCTTCGGTGGGGCCAAAGCCGACAAACCATGAATCGTCGACGGGCTTACCCGTTTCAGCGGTACCCGTTTTGCCCGCTATGCTTACCCCGTAAACCTGGGCGCCCACACCCGTGCCCGATTCAACCACCGTGCGCAATACATTTTTCACGCGCTTGGCAGTGTTTGAAGAAATGGGTTTAGCCATAACTGAAGGTTCAGTTGTTTCAGCAAGCGCGCCTTGCGAATTGTAAATACGATCGACCAGATAGGGCTTCTGTATAACGCCGTCATTGGCAATAGCTGCACCCACGAGCGACATTTCAAGTACGGTGGATTGGGGGCCCGCAGGGCTGGCATGTTCGCCAACGGGCTGGCCAATGGCCGACCATGCCGTTTCCCATTCGGTCATTTCGCTGGGGTCGGGCATAAGCGATGTCATGGTTGTAAGGTCGAAGCCCAGGTCTTTGTTGAAGCCGAACGCTTCAGAACTTTGTACCAAGAGCTGAGGCCCAATTTCGACACCTAGCTGTCCATAGACCGTGTTCGACGACCATTGGGTAGCTACTTCAAGCGTAACGTTGCCCATGGCATTCTGGTCGTAGTTATAAACCATGGCGTTGCCAATTTCGAGCGAACCTGGGCTGTCGTAGGTACTCTGCTCATTGGCAATGTTGTTGTCTATGGCCGTGGCAAGCGTGACTATCTTGAAGGTTGACCCAGGGGCATAGAGTGCCTGAGTGGCACGGTTGAACAGAGCCCCACCTTCTTGTTCGGTGTTGATTAAGTCTTCAAAGCCTGCAGCATCGTAGGTGGGCGCGCTTGCGAGGGCAAGCACGGCGCCTGTTTCGGGGTCGAGCACAACGCAGGCCCCGTTGTAGCCTTCGAGCGCGTCTTGGGCTGCTTGTTGAATGGTGGAATTGATGGTTAGTTGTATGTCGTTACCGTTCGTAGAAAGTCCAGCGTAGGAATTGAGCACGTCGGTCCAGGTGGCAAAGTGGTCGTCGCCCACCAGGGTTTCGGCGTAGGTATTTTCCAGTCCACTCGCACCATAGCGAGGCGAATAATAACCCACTACGTGCGGCGCAAGTGTGCCCGCGGGGTAGACGCGTGAATAGCCGCCGTCTTCGTTTTGGACGCTTTGGGCAAGCACGACACCGTCGGCCGTGGAAATGGTGCCCCGTTCGCGATGTGCCTGCTTTTCGAGGGTGTGGCTATTGGCCGGCATAGTGCGGTAGGTTTCGGCCTGCACGACCATGATAAGCGTAAGGTTGGCAACCAGGGCTGCGAACAGAAGTGAAAAGACAATCATTAAGTTGGTCAAACGCTTGCCCAAAGAAACGCGCCCGAGCACGCTATTTTCAGACGGGTTTGCACGCTGGATACCCGTATCAACTTCGGTTTCGACGCCGGTACCTTCATTGCCGCACAGCAGCAAGAAACCAACGGCAATAAAGCTGGCCAGCAAGGACGATCCGCCCTGGCTAATAAAGGGAAGTGTGAGGCCGGTAAGGGGGATAAGGCGCGTTACGCCACCTACAATAATGAAGGCCTGGAGCACTATGCTGGTGGTAAGACCAGCGGCTATGAACGAGCTAACGTCGCTTTTAGCGCGCGCGGCCGTTACGATACCTCGAATAGCGAAACATAGGTATAGCAGCAGCACGCCCGCGGCACCCAAAAGGCCGGTTTCTTCAGCGATGGCAGCGAAGATAAAGTCACTTTCCACGACGGGGATAAGGTCGCATAAACCCTTGCCAATGCCCACGCCCAAAAGGTTACCGTCGGCCATGGAATAGAGAGCCTGCGTGAGTTGGTAACCGGTGTTTTCTGCGTCGGCAAAGGGATCGAGCCAGGTTGCAACGCGCACTTGTACGTGACCAAAGGCGCGCCACATGACAAAGGCACCGACAGCCGCCAGCACGAGCGCGAAAATAACGTACGACTTCTTTCCGCTTGCGACGTAGAGCATGGCAATAAAGACAAAGAAGACAACAAGTGCCGAACCTAAGTCTTTTTCAAAGATAACGATGAGAAGTGAAATGCCCCACATAATGAGCATGGGGAGCAAGGTGCGAAAGTCGGGCAGATGGAAGGGGCCGACTGAAACGGTGAAAACCGAAAGCATTTCGCGGTTTGTCGCCAAATAGCCTGCCAGGAATAAAACGATGAGTACCTTTGCCACTTCGCCTGGCTGGAAGCTAAAGCCCGCGATATCGAGCCAAATGCGACTGCCGTAGATTTCGGTACCAACCACGGGAAGCATGGGGGAAAGCAGGAGCGCAAAACCGGCGATCATAAGCGTGTATTTGTACTGCGCTACTTTGTCGACATTGCGCACCAGGGCAAGAACTAACACCATGGCGGCAATGCCAGCGTAGAGCCACATGAGTTGGCGGACAGCCAAGGTAGGCGCCAAGCGCGTAACGAAGGCAATACCGATGCCCGCAAGCGCGAAGCTGATAGGCAGGATGGCTGGGTCGGCCCCAGGCGCCCATTTGCGCACGGCAAGGTGCGCCAAAGCGAAGGCAGCCAAAATACCCAGGGGCACACCAAGGGTATTTACGCTTACGCTTAAGCCCTGGTTGACAACAATCATGGCATAGAGCAAAAGCACGATAGGCGCGGCCAGCAGCAACAGCAAAAGTTCTGTATTACGCCGCGTCATTTGCCGTCCTTTGCGATGGTGGTACGATATTCTTCGACCAGTGTGTCGGCGGCTTCAAGATTGTCTACGCGAATAACACCTTCGTTTAATCGATTGGCAACGCCTGGTGGCAATTTACTAATTTCGACGTCGGTAACGTGGTCGAGGTGGGAAAGTTCCATGCCAAATACCGTGTCGGGAACACCCTGGTAAACGACCACTTTTCCGTCTTGAGCAGCCAGGTAGGCCGTATTTTGCGTGTAGGTATAAGCGCCAAAGGCAATGCCTGCGACCACAACTGCCGTGAGTAGGGCAAGCAGCACCGCACCCAGGCGGCTCTTGCGTACCGTTTTGCGGGTTTCGCGTTCGGTGTTGCCTTCGATGTCGAGCACAATAACAGTAATGTTGTCGTGGCCACCCGCGGCAATGGCTTCGTTAACGAGCAAGCTCGCGGCCCGCTGGGGGTCGCGCGTGCGGACCAGGATGCTTTCAATCTGGTCGTCGTCGAGCATGGTCGAAAGCCCGTCCGAACACAAAAGCAAGCGGTCGCCCGCTTTAACATTCAGTTCGTAGAGGTCGGGTTGCATGCCAGGGTCGGACCCTAAGGCGCGTGTAATAACGGAGCGTTTGGGGTGCACCTTGGCTTCTTCGAGCGTTAGTTCGCCCGCTTCAATCATGTCGGCCATAAGCGAGTGGTCGCGGGTAAGCTGCTGCATTTTTCCGCGGTGTAAAAGGTAGGCACGACTGTCGCCCACCTGGGCAATCGAAAGGCGTTCGCCTTCGATAACAGCAGCCGTTAAGGTTGTGCCCATGCCAGCGCGCCCTTTTTTGCGGGCGGCGGTTATCACGGCGTGGTTGGCTTCGAGGTCTTCAGAATCTGCGCCCGCCGTGACCATGTCGGCCATGGTGCGCACGGCAATTTCGCTGGCAACTTCACCCGCAGCGTGACCGCCCATGCCGTCGGCAACGGCATAGAGGGGCGGGGCAACAACTAAGCTGTCTTCGTTATGTTCGCGCAGGCAGCCAATGTCGGTGCGGCTTCCAAAGCTTGCCTTGGATCGTCCAGGGTTTGCACTGGGGCGGGACGACATGCTAGTTAAACCTTACGCGCATGGCTACGTCGCCAACGGTTACTACGTCTTTGTCGTGAAGGGCGCAAGGCCCGCTGATGGGTTGCTTGTTGACGGTGGTTCCATTGGTGGAGCCCAGGTCTTCAACAAAAAGGTTTTGCCCCATAAGCGTGAAGCGAGCGTGCCGCCCCGAAACATACCCAGCGCCGATAACAATGTCGGCACCAGGGTTGCGCCCTACGATAACGGGTCCATGGACGGCAATTTGCACGCCGCGCAGTTCTTTCGGACCTTGTTCAACGGCAATTGACCAGCCCTTTTCCTTTTTGCGCTGGCCGCGCACCAGGCCAATACCTGTTTTCATAAGCGCGAGCAAGAAAATGTAGAGCAGCGCAACAAAAAGCAGGCGGGCTATAAGGAGGGTGACGTCAATCACGGTGGCGCGTCCTTGTCTTTAAATTAGCCTTCAAGGAAGAGCAGGTCGGTTGTGCCTATGGTTACGCGGTCGCCGCTGTTAAGGGTGGTAGAACTAATGCGTTCCCCATTGACCTTGGTGCCATTGGTGGAGCCGAGGTCGGTAAGCACCCAGACACCCTGCAGTTCGTAGCGCAGTTCCGCATGGCTGCGGCTGGCGTTGATGTCGTCAACAGTAATGTCGCAGGAATGGCTGCGGCCCAGTATTAAGCGCCCTCCCACAAGGTTGTAGTCGCGATTGCTTGCGGTGTTTACCAGGCGCGCGCGCACCGCAGCTGCGTTGGGGGTAGGGGTAGCAGCACCGCCGGTAAAGACCTGGGTGTTTACCGCAGGAGCTGGTTGACCAGGGGCTTGCCCAAAGTCGCGCGAATCGTGGGCGTAGGGGCTGTAGGCTTCAACATCGAGACCCGAAAGGTCTGCATAGCTTGAAAAATCTTCGTCTTCTTCCTGGGCGGGTGTAGACGGATTGATAAGCTGGGCAGACGGTCCATGCTTTTCGTAGTCTTCGAAGTCTTGGCTGTTGAAGGTGTATTCGCCATAGTCTATGCTGCGATCGATTTCTTCTTCAGGCACATAGGGAAGGGGCTGTTTTTTCGACTGAATTGCGTCGCTTAAATCGAGCGGGTCGACAATGTCTGCCGAATTTGAGCGGGCAAGGCGGTTTGCGTATGCCGTGTGCCCAAAAGCGCCCGAGTCGACGCGCTGACCGCTTTCCGTGGATGGAATAGCCTGTGCAACGGCGGCTTGAGCTTCGGGAACTGCAGGGGCAG
>CAJOJB010000029.1:10299-25366 GCA_905234635.1 uncultured Eggerthellaceae bacterium
GCGGCTGCCGCATCTTTTTTGTTCAGCAAGCCGTAGCGCTGCATTTCTTCGCGGCGTAGCTGGGCCACGATGGGGGCCGAAACCAATTCCGCCACAATGTCGAACTTGCCGCGCTTGAGCGAATCGTCCACGATAAAGCGAACCAGGGGTTGGCCGTCCATGGTCAGGCCTTCTTCAGCGGCACGTGCCGAAAGGAAGGTTTCGGTTTCACCTGCGATGGTGGGGTAATAGCCAAACAACTTTTTGTCGTCTTCGGCATTCACGAGCACGGTGTAGAGCGTTGGTGCATATTGCTTGCCCGCGCCTACCATCTTTTCGCGGCGCATGGCCTTTTCAGCCTTTTTTGAGATTTGAACAGGGGAAATGGGTGCGTTGAAGATTTTGCCTGCGGCACCTTCAAGGCCGTCTTCCATCTTGTTTTCGAAACGAGAAAAAATGCCCACGACTAGCTCCTTTAAACTGCGAATAGGGTACCTATATCTCTGTTAAGAGAATTGTGCCACAAATACAACTTTATGTGCGGTTTTTTATGTAATTGCCACGTAAATGGTTTTACTTAATCAAACGAACGCGCAGGACATCGCCGATGGCACAAATTGCTTCGACATAGGCCTTTTCCGCAGGCTCGTCGAGGGCAATAAGCGTGTAAGCGAAGTCGCCACGGGAAGCGTTGACCATATTGGCGATATTGGCACCACTTTCGCCCAGGATATTAGTGATTTGACCCACCATATTGGGAACGTTTTTGTGCAGCACGCCAATGCGACCACCATCGGCCGCGGCGCTTCCCAGCGTTGCAGCAGGGTAGTTCACCGAATTGGTGATATTGCCATTTTCGATGTAGTCCACCAGTTCATTAACCGCCATAAGGGCGCAATTGTCTTCCGCTTCGGTTGTGGAAGCGCCCAGGTGGGGGGTAGCCATAACGTTTTTCATCTGCATGACAGCGGGGGTGGCAAAGTCGGTGATGTAGCAACCTACCGTGCCGTCTTCGAGCGCCTTGGCCATAGCGGCTTCGTCGACGAGGGTGTCGCGCGAAAAGTTCAGAATGATCGTGCCTGGCTGCATTTTTGCAAATGCCGCTTCGCCCAGCATGCCCTTGGTGGAATCCAAGGCAGGCACGTGTACGGTAATAAAGTCGCAGGTCTTGTATATTTCGTCCATGGTGTCCACGTGGTTTACGCGGGTGTCGATGTTCCAAGCAGCGTCGACCGAAACATAGGGATCGCAGCCGTATACCTTCATGCCTAAGTCGATGGCCGCACGGGCAACGCGTGCACCGATGGCGCCCATGCCAATAACGCCCAGCTTCTTCCCCATGATCTCCGTGCCGGAAAAAGCCTTCTTGGCAGCTTCGACCGACGTGGCAATTTCGGGGTCGTTTGCATTGTCGCGGCACCACTGAATGCCTTCGGTTAAGTTGCGGCTCGCCATGATCATAGTGGCAACGACCAGCTCTTTTACCGCATTTGCGTTAGCGCCCGGGGTGTTAAATACCACGATGCCTTCTTCGGCGCAGCGTTCCAGCGGAATGTTGTTAACACCGGCACCAGCGCGCGCGATGGCAAGGGTGTCGGGGCCAAATTCCATGTCGTGCATCTTGGCGCTCCGTACCAGAATGCCTGTGGCTTGCTTAATGTTGTCGATAAGTTCGTAGCTTTCGGGAAGTCGGTCGGTACCGTAGCTCGAAATGTTGTTGAGACAATGAATCTTTGGCATGATTTTGTCCTTTTCTTGAAATAACAGCTTCGTTTCAGGTTCCATAGAATAACAGATGTGCTTGTTGGCATGGTAGAATACAGCGGCAAAGCACATTCCTGTCGGTAAGAGAAAGGTCCGTGATTCAATGAAAAAGATAGTTGCCGCATTTGCGTTGGCGTTTGCCCTGGGTTTTGGTTTGACGTCGTGTGGTGGCGCCACCCCCGAAGACTTTACGCCTAACTTTGTTGGTTCTTGGGAACTTGTCAAAATTGAAGGTGGCGATACGAACTTTTCTCAGGACGACTTTGACCTGCTTAAGGAAATGGGTATGACCTGCACGCTTAAGCTGAACGAAGACGGCACCTACAATTTCGATTTGTTTGGTCAGGTGATGTCTGAAACTTGGGAAGCCGCTTCGGCTGAAACCGCAACGCTTGCCATGAATGGCCAGCAGGTAGACGTGGCCTTGGTTGAAGGCAATCTAGTTCTCGAACAGGCAGGTGCTGAAAAGTATACCTTTGCTAAGGCTGACGCATCCGCTGGCAGCAGTGCCGCGTCGAGCGCTGAAGCGGGCGATGCAGAAGCCGCAACAAGTGAAGCTGCAGAAGGTGGCGAAGCTGCCGCTTCGAGTGCTGCCTAAAACGCAGGGGTCCTGCACCCCCAGGCTTCTGCGCCCCTTTACTTACGATTAAAAAGCAAAAAGCACCGAGCGGTGCTTTTTGTTCTTAATGGTGCGGGTGAAGGGACTTGAACCCCCACGGGCTTAAAGCCCACTAGCACCTGAAGCTAGCGCGTCTGCCAATTCCGCCACACCCGCGTGTGTTTTGTTCGCTTGCACGAACAGGCAAGGAGCAATGTTAGCGCAGCGGCGGCAGCTTTGCAAGAAATAATCCTGCGAGTTAATAACTTGTGTCCTGAAATCTTCACTATTATTTTAGTTCCTAAGATGTATACTTGGGGTATAAAAGACCCTTAGCTAATCGAGCGAAGGAGGGGCCATGCCCATAGAACGAAAGCCTCGTGATTCGCGTTTGCGTTATACCAAGGACTGTCTGTATAAGTCTTTCCTGGAGTTCTTGGGTCAAAAAGCGGTTTCCGACATTACCGTCATTGAAATCTGTGAACGCGCTGGTGTTTCGCGGAAGACCTTCTATAAATATTATTCCGATCAGTTTGCCCTGCTGCGCGGCATGCAGGAAGATCTTTTTGAAGACTACCGTGAACGTTTGGCGGGCATGCCCGAAGACGTGTTTGCCATTGCGCCTGAGCTTATCCATTTTGTTGACGAAAATCGCGTGCTNNNNGCCAACAGCGGGGAAGGCAACTTTGTGGACCGGGTCCTGGACGATTTGTTTGAACGCTATGCGCCTGCGTGGCAGAAGGCTAACCCCAAACTGTCGGCGGAACAGGTTGAATCGCTGTTCTATTACGTGGTGTCAGGCTTGTTTGGCTTGGTGCGTCATTGGTTGTTTGACCAGCCGAAACGCAGTGCTAACGACCTTATTGCCGATGCCAACTACCTCATGAAACTCTCTACTCCTTAACAGCAAGAGGGACACCTCCCATTTGCTGAAAAATCGCGTTTAACGGCAAGAGAAGCGCGCAATTGAAAAGCTCCGAATGGATGAACGCATGGTTCACCGATTTCCCTAGTTGGTTACTTCATTAATTAAACTAGTCGCTTTTCTTAACAGCGCGCTTCCTTTTGCCTACGCTCATATACAGCAAATGAGAGGTGTTCCTCTTGCTGATTAGGAAAGGCGCTTGTTGGCGTAGGTGTAGAGGGCACTAATGCCGAAGCAGACAAGGCCGGCTACGACGAGTGCCACCGCGTGAGTAAGTGCATCACCGCTCAGGTCGAAAAGTGCAATTTTGAGGATGCAGAGCAGCGTGAGCACAAGGCCGCACAGGCGCAGCGGCTTGTCGCCGAACCAGAAGCCCGCGGCAATAGTGACGAGCGCACAAACAATGGCCACGGCACTCCAAACATAGGGTGACACATGTTCGAAGGGTATGCCGCAGAGGTAGTTCACGACCACACCCGTAAGGCTGAGTGCGAACAACACGGGAATGGCAGGGTTAGGGCGCACATAGCCTTCTTTGGTGCGATTGTAAGCACGTAGTCCAGCAAGTGCCACCGCGCCTAGGGTGAACAGTCCATAACTAATTACGGTGAACAAGTCGATGTTGGAATCTAAGGCTGAAAGCAAAAACCCGAGTGCCGCCATGGTGAACACGACAATTTCGTTGACTCTCCATGCGGGCTGGTTGCTATGTAGGGGCGCCGGCAGGGGACTGCGGGCAGCAACAATGAGGATGGCAATAATCAATACGAGCATGGCGCCCTGTGCGTATTGCCAGGAGCTTGCGATGCCTGCGAAGAATAAGGCAGCTTCGGCCACGAAGAAGCTGGCCAACACCTTCTTGTGTACCGTTGCCAGGTTGGAACTGTCGGGATTCGTGGACTTAACGGCAAGCTTCATGCCTACAATGCCCAGCGCGACAATATAGAGCCCCGCCAGGATAAATGCGGCCGCCATCCAAGGCTGGAGGTTCACGTTAATATAATCGTAGTCGTTGGCCATGCGCACGGCGTTGCCTTCGAGGAAGGAAATGCCAAATAAACCAGTAAGGGCGCAAAGCGCAATGGCAAGAGACCAGGTGCGGGTATATATAATCAGGCCGATGGTCACTGCCATCCAAATGCCCGAAACTACAAGGGCTGTTGTGTGGTTGAACAGGCCAAAGAAAGCCCAGCTCGCCCAAATAGCTACAAAGAAAGCCGCCATACCGCTTACAAAAAGGGCATAGGTAAAGACGTTGCGGCTCTTTGTTACCAGGAATGCGCCGCCACCCGTGAGCAGGATGGCAAACAGGAAGATAAATACCGCTTTAACCATGTCGGGGAGCTGCGGAATAAAGCTTGCACCGAGCAGAATAAGACCAGAAAGGACCAGGAGGGCCGCAATAACGCCAACCACCTTGCCACCAAAGAAAACTTCACTGTCCTTCGACGGGCCTGGGATTGCCTGACCAGGGGCAACGGGTATGTTCTGCCTGGCAGCAATGGGCTGCTGGGGGTAAGCGGGTGCGCCTTGTGCAGGCGCGGCCATGGACTGTTGGGGGTAGGTAGGTGGTGCGGCAATGGGTTGCTGGGGATAGACAGGTGCGCCCTGTACGGGAGTCGCCATGGGCTGTTGGGGGCAGACAGGTGCGCCCTGTGCAGGAGTCGCCATGGGCTGATAAGGAGGAACAGACACTACAGGCCTTGGCTGTGCCTGCCCTGGCATGGCGGCGGGCGGCTGGGGCATTTCTTGATTGTTATTCATTGTTCCTCCTGTGTATTAAAGGTAACATCTGTCTCTATTATACTGCCATTACAAAACTTGTCAAGAGACAAATGTAACCTTTTTAAAATTTCTTATACTTTAGTCCGCTGTAGTAAATCTTAGGTATAATACTGAAACCTTATTTAACCAGTGCACTATGCTCGTGCTTCAAATAAATCGGGCACGTGCCAATTAATCCAAAGCGATTATTGGGAAGGGAGACATTTATGGCAAGGCTTACGAGAAGAAACTTCATTGGTTTGGGCGTAACAGCGGCTGCTACCGTTGCGCTTACTGGTTGTGGCGGCAGCGGGCCTGCTGCTTCAAGTGCTGCAACGAGTGCTGCAGCTGGCGGTGCGGGCCCCATGGGTACTGGCCAGGCTCTGGAATTTAAGACCGGCGGCGAATCTGGTACCTACTATGCTTTCGGTTCGGTTATTGCCCAGCATGCCGTTAACACGGTGGGCGTAAACCTGAACGCTGTTGTAGGCAATGGGTCGCAGGCCAACGTGCAGGACCTGCAGGACGGCATTTCCGATGTGGCCTTCTGCCAGTCCGACGTGGAAGCGTACGCCTTTGAAGGCACCAACATCTTTGCCGACACAGGTGCGGTTAATTGCTTCAGCACCGTGGCTTGCCTCTATGACGAACAGGTTCAGATTGTCACCTGCGACGAAAATATCAAGACGGTTGAAGACCTCAAGGGCAAGAATGTTTCCATTGGCGCATCTGGTTCTGGTGTGTACTTCAACGCTATCGACATTCTGGGCGTATATGGCTTGAGCGAGGCCGACATCAACCCCACGTACCAAAGCTTTGGCGACTCCGCCAACGACCTGAAAGACGGCAAGATCGACGCCGCCTTTATCGTGGCTGGTGCGCCGACCACGGCTATCACCGACCTTTCCACGTCTAAGCAGGCCTACCTGGTGTCTTTGGACAGCGCTCATGTAGACCAGCTGCTGGCTGCTTCGCCGTATTACAGCAAGGCCACCATTCCGGGCGGTACCTATGCTGGCGTCGACGAAGACGTGACCACGGTTGCTGTTGGCGCTGTTATTATCGCTAACGACACAGTTTCTGAAGACGATATCTATGCTCTGTGCTTCGACATCTTCGAGGATCCGGCCGCTCTGGTCGAAAACCATGCCAAGTATGGTGAAGTAAGCATCGACAAGGGTGCTTCGATCACCGCTGTTCCGTATCATCCGGGTGCTGCGAAGTACTTTGAAGAAAAGGGTAAGAGCGTAGCCGTTAAGTAATTTGAGGGAAGCTGCCTTCAGGAGTAACTTCTCGGAGGCACAAAACCTTCAAGGGTAGATGGTTTTGGACGCGCAGCTTTTTGTTGCGCGTCCTGTTTAAGGGTACAATACAGCAACTATGCCAAATAAGGGAAAAGACAAATTTGACAAAGCCTTGCGTTCTGACGAGGAAGCGAAGCTTTCGCTTATTGCCGAACCGTTCGACGGCGTAAGCCTGGTGGCGGGTGAAGCGGTGGCTGACGCTGCCGAAGACGCCACGGGCGTTATGAGCGCCATTAAGGCAGCGGACGTTGCGGCGATTACTGCGGCTAACGTCGACGCCGAAGGCCTGCGCGCCACGCTTGCGGGACCCAATGTTGCCAATAAGGCTAAGCACCCCATTAGTTCAACGGCGGTTATCGACGAAGACGATGCCGATGTCGACGATATTATGCGCAAGTACGACCGCGAATCGAATACGCGCATTTGGGAAGGCGCGGCCAAGCAGGTGGTTTCTGCCATTCTGGTTCTGTTTTCCCTGTACTGCATTGGCATGACGCTGTTTTCGACGGAGCTCCCCGAAACACGTCTAGCGCGTTTCGTGGGTTTCATAGTCATCATTGGCTACATGATGTATCCCGCAAACAAAAAGAAGGTGCGTCCGAATTACATTCCTTGGTACGACGTTGTGCTTATGGTGCTGGGCGCGGCGGCCTTCTTCTATTTTGCCTTTAATGCCATTGACATCATTAATCTGCGTGGGCGCATCGAAATCCACCATGTGGTTATGGGTGTTATCGGCATTTTGGTAGTGGCAGAGCTGTGTCGGCGCTGTGTGGGCGTGCCTATTCTTGTGGTGGTGGCATGCTTGCTTGCCTACGCCTTCTATTACTTCTTGGGTATGCGCGGTCTCGACCCGGTTACGGCACTTTCCCAGGTTATTAACCGCATGTTCTACAGTACTAGTGGCATTATTGGCACACCCATTGACGTGTGCTTCAAATATATTGTGCTGTTTATTATCTTTGGCGCGTTTTTGGAGCGCACCGGCATTGCTTCCTTCTTCATTTCGCTGGCAAATCGCATTGCGGGCTGGAGTAGTGGCGGTGCCGCTAAGGTGGCTGTTATTTCTTCGGCCCTGTGCGGCATGGTGAGTGGTTCTTCCGTTGGCAACACCGTAACCACGGGTTCGGTTACTATTCCCATGATGAAGAAGACCGGCTACCGGCCCGAATTTGCGGCTGCGGTTGAAGCAGCCAGTTCGACAGGTGGCCAAATCATGCCCCCTATTATGGGTGCCGCAGCCTTCCTTATGGCTGAATACATGGGCATCCCGTATATTGAAGTGGCCGCCAAGGCTATTATTCCGGCGCTGCTTTATTTTGCGGGCATCTTTATTACGGTGCATTTGGAAGCCAAGAAGCTGGGGCTGCAGGGTATCGCGCGCGACCAGTTACCCAAGATTAGCTACCTTATCAAGAACAGCTATCTTATTCTGCCTCTCGTGTTGCTGGTGTGGCTGGTGGCTTCGGGTACCCGTACCATGGCGGTATCTGCTGCTATTTCTATCCTGGGCGCCATGGTTATTGGCGCGGTGAATTTCTTCCTGACCGAATTGCGCGAACGCGCAGCGGGGAAGTCTATGGGTGCGGTGCTTGTTGACACCGCCAAGATTGTGACCGTGACCACCTTTGAAGCCCTGCGCGCGGGCGCGCGTAGCTGTGTAGCCGTGGCGGTTGCCTGCGCTATGGCGGGCATGATTGCGGGCTGCATTACGGTTACCGGCCTGGCTTCCACCCTGATTAACGTTATCGTGAACTTTGCCGGCGATGCGACCATTATTGGCCTGGTGCTTACTATGCTCACCTGTATCGTGTTGGGCATGGGCGTTCCTACCACGGCAAACTACTGCATTATGGCTGCAACGACGGCACCCATTCTTATTCAGCTGGGCATTCCGCAGGTGGCAGCGCACTTCTTCGTGTTCTACTTCGGCATTGTGGCCGACATTACGCCGCCGGTTGCTTTGGCGGCATACGCGGGTAGCGCTATTGCAAAGTCCAACCCCATGAAGACGGGCGTAAACGCAGCCAAGCTGGCTATTGCGGCGTTTATCGTGCCCTATATTCTGGCTTTCAACCCCGTCATGATTCTGGAAGGCAGCTTTACTACCCTGCAGGTTGGTCAGGTTGTCGCCACTTCGCTTATCGGCTTGTTTGGTGTGGCATGCGCACTTAACGGTAACTTGTTCACCAAGATTAATCCCTTGTTCCGCGTGTTGTTTGCCGCAGGCGGCCTTTTGATGATGGTGCCCGACACCTTAAGCGACGTTGTGGGCATTGCCATTATTGTGGTCCTTGTTGTTATTCAATATGGCCTGCGCAGGCGCGGTCAGAGCACGCCAAAAACTCCTGCCGTTGCAGCATAACTTAAATTGCCCAAAAACCTACGAGGGCAAATACTATGGCCGTGATGGCTCCAACGGCGATGTCGCGCGGGAAGTGAACGCCGCCCACGATGCGCACGTAGGCAATGGCGACGCATGACAAGGAAGCAAAGAGTTCCAAGACCCAAACAAGCGTGTTGTTTGTTATTGTGGCAACCCACAGCAGGGTGCAAGCGATTATGGTGGCGCTTGCCATATGGCGGCTTGGCATGCTCTTGCCCTGGGTGTCTTTTTTTATAAGCAGATTTATATCGTGAACTTCATAGGGGCGTTTCCAATTAATGGTGGCGCGCCACACGCTTACCACCACAAAGGTGACGAGCGGAACTAAAATGGCACGTAAGAGCAAGGGGCTTTGGTTAAGCACGAGCCAGATAAGCAATATAAAATACAGGCTTGCCACAAAACCGCGCAAGCCATTGTCGATGCCCGAAAGGAGCAAGCTGCCGTTTGGCTTTTCTCGCCACCGCTTTGAAATGCGTTCGTAATATTCTTTGTACATACGAGTCATTATACCGTGTGGAAAACAGGAGCATTTCTCTTGCTTTTCTCGGTTGCTACGCGCGCGGCTGTTACACTAACAAAGTCATGAGCAAATGCCTTGAGTGGACTTGGGCGGCGACATGTTCCGAACCTGGTCAGGTCCGGGAGGAAGCAGCCATAAGGGGCCTCTGACGAGCGCCCAAGTCTATTCAGGGCATTTGTGTCGCTATCGGGAAAAGAAGGTCAAACAGGCCAGGGTAAAAGGAACGACCACCTTGGGTTTTTTCGATTTTATAGTTAATCTTTTGCGCGATCCACGTGCGTTTATTGCGGCATGGATTGTGTCGCTGGGCCCCGTCATGGTCTACACACCCCTCTTCCTTATTGTTTTTATCGAAACGGGCGTGGTCATTTTTCCCTTCCTGCCAGGCGACAGCCTGCTTTTTACCGCAGGGATTTTTTCCGCCGAAGGTGGCGGGTTGAACATCGTGGCAACCCTGCTTGTGTTTTATGCGGCGGCTATTTTGGGCAATACATCCAATTATTGGATTAGTCGCTTTTTTGGTAGCCGCATTATCGATTCGGGCAAGGTGAAATCGTTAACGCCAGAACGCATAGCCAAGCTCGACGAGTTTTTTGAAAAGTATGGCGGTTTGACCATTATCATTACGCGCTTTATGCCCTTCTTCCGTACCTTTGCACCTTTCATTGCAGGCACGGGGCACATGGAATTTGGGAAGTTTACGTTCTACAACATTGTGGGCGGCGTTTTGTGGGTGAGCTTGTTTGTACTGGTCGGTTATTTCTTTGGTGGCGTCCCCTTTGTGCAGAAACATTTTGAGATAATCGTTTTGGGTATCGTGGGCGTGTCGGCCCTGCCGGCAATTATTGGCGCGGTAAAAGGCGCTCTGGCAAGCCGGCGCGCGAAGCAAAATAAGACGCAGCAATAGGAAGAAGCAGACTAGGATTACGCAGCAAGAGATTTAAGCGGATTCAAAAAAGAGAAAGAGGAAACAGCATGGCCGAAGCATTGCACAGAAAATATAGGCCCCAGGTTTTTTCCGACGTGGTGGGGCAGGACCATATTGAACGAACGCTTAAAAATGCTATCGATTCCGACCAGGTTTCGCACGCGTATTTATTCAGCGGTCCGCGTGGTACGGGCAAGACCACCACGGCGCGCCTGTTGGCCAAGGCCCTGCTGTGTGAACACGGGCCTACGTCTGAACCCGATGGCACCTGTCCTGAATGCGTTGAAATTGCCAATGGTACCCATCCTGACGTTTATGAACTCGACGCGGCAAGTCGCACGGGCGTGGATAACGTGCGCGAAGAAATTATTAACCGTGTGAATTTTGCTCCTACGCGTGGTAAGTACAAGGTGTACATCATCGACGAAGTGCACATGCTTTCCACGGCGGCTTTTAATGCCTTGCTCAAGACCATTGAAGAACCGCCCGATCACATTATTTTTATCCTGTGTACAACCGATCCGCAAAAGATTCCCGAAACGGTGCAGTCGCGTTGTCAGCGTTTCGAATTCCATCGTTTGTCGAACGACGAAATAGTGACACGTCTCGGTGCCATTTGTGTGGCGGAAGGCGTGGAATTCGAAGGCGATGCCCTCGACCTTATTGCCCACCGTGCCGAAGGCGGCATGCGTAATGCGCTCACGTCGCTCGAGCAGTTAATTGCTTTTGGCGAAGGCCGCGTGACGGTGCAAGGCGCCGAAGACCTGTTGGGTTCCTTGGGTGCAACCGATATGGCCGATATTATCCAGGCCATTGGGAAACGTGATATTGCCCGCTGCTTTACCTGGACGGCCGAATATGTAGAATCGGGCGCCGACCTGGCACAATTTGCACGAGACATGGCTGAACATGTACGTAATCTGTACGTGATGAGCCTTGCAGGTACCGACGCGGTGCTTGAAATTCCCGAAGCGGAACGCCGCCAGCTCAATGAAGAACTGGGGCTTTTTGGAAGCGACCGCCTGGCCCGTTTGCTTGGGGTGTTGGGTGACTTGATTGGCGACTTGCGCACGGCAACCAACCCCCGTCTTTGTTTTGAAGTGGCGCTTACTCGTATGGTGCGCCCCGACTCCGATTTGACTTTGGAAGGACTGGCAGAACGCATCGAGGCGCTAGAGCTTTCTGGTGTTTCTGTAGTGCCAGCGACACCTGTTGCTCCCGCTGTTGCGGCACCCGTTGCTGCACCTGCTGCGCCCTCGGCCGCCCCTGTTGCAGCATCTGCCGCTGCATCTGCTGCTCCTGCCGCGGTACCCGCTGCCACCCCTGCTGCTCGGGTAACCACTGCACCCGCGGTACCCGATGCTGAGCCTGCCGCGACGTCCGAAACCTCGGCTGTCACTGCTCCTGCCGCACCTACTGCTGCGGGCTCTGGTCTTGAAGGCCTACTTGCTAATCCTGCGGCTTTGCAGCGGGCATGGATGCATGTGATGTCTACCATTAAGAAAGAAAAGCAAGCTTTTGCAGCTATGCTGGTGGGCGTGCGTGCCTATGCTGGCCAGAGTGGGCAAGGCGTGCTGGTTGAATTTCCTGCTTCGAACCCTATAGCACTTTCGTTGGCACAAAAGCCCGACATGCAGGAATTGCTTTCTAGGGCTTTTAAGGAAGCTACCGGCTTTGACGTGCCCTTCGAATTATGCGCTGCTACGCCAAACAGTGCTCCGGCTGAAGTGCCTGTCAGTGTTCCCGCTCCGGCACCGGCCCCTGCTCCTGAACCCACGGCAGCGCCAGCCCCTGCCCCCGTGGCTCCAGCGGTCGAATCTGTCCCAGTAGAGGCTTCTGCAATACCGGCACCTGCTCCTGTGGCCCCCGTGCATGAACCTGAAGCCATCGTGGTCCCTGAATCAGATCAAGTTCCCGTTGATGCCTACGACAGTGTTCCTTTTGAACCGGACCTGCCAACGGAAGCAGGCGTTCAGCCTCAAACGGCGCCCGAACAAGCCGCCGAAACCGAGCAAATGGGAGCCGAAGATTTCAGTAAAATGTTGTCCGATACCTTTTCTTCTTCAATTACCTTTGAAGAAGTCGACGAATAGCGTTTAAACCTGTAAAGGAGTTACTCATGGACATGAAGCAAATGATGCGCCAGGCGCAGAAAATGCAAAAGCAGCTCAATCAAGCCCAGGAAGAACTGGCAACCATGACATATGAAGCTACGGCTGGTGGCGGCATGGTTAAGGCCGTTGTTGGGGGAGACATGAGTCTAAAGTCAATCGAAATCGACCCTGAAGCTGTGGATCCTGAAGATGTCGAAATGCTGCAGGACATGGTGCTTGCTGCCGTTAACGAAGCGCTGCGTGGTATGGGCGAAGTTTCTGAAGCGCGCCTTTCTGCAGTTACAGGCGGCATGAACATTCCGGGTATGCCCGGTTTCTAGGCGGGTTTTATGCAGTCGGCTCCTTCCATACAGGTCTTGCTCGACGAACTCGAGCGTATGCCTGGTATTGGTTCCAAAAGTGCCCAGCGAATTGCGTATTGGGTGCTTAATTCCGAACGTGCTTCAGCGGAGCGCTTGGCCGAAGCCATTATTGAAGTGAAGGACAAGGTGCATTTCTGTCCGCAGTGTTTCAACTATGCGGAAGACGAACTGTGTGACATTTGCGCTTCACCACGACGCAATCGCAGCTTGTTGTGCGTGGTGTCTGAACCGCGAGACATTCCGCCTATTGAACGCACGCATTCTTTCGACGGCCTCTATCATGTGTTGGGTGGAGAACTTTCGCCTTTGTCAGGCATTGGCCCCGATGACTTACATATTGCCGAACTCATGAAGCGCCTGGGCAGCGACGAAGTAGAAGAGGTTATTTTGGCTACCAATTCCAACGTGGAAGGTGAAACAACGGCAAGTTATTTGGCGCGCCTTATTCGCCCGCTCGGTATTAAGCTCACGCGTTTGGCAAGCGGCCTGCCCGTGGGTGGGGAACTCGAATACGCCGACGAAGTCACCCTTGGTCGGGCTATCGAATCCCGCCGCGAGTTCTAGAGGGAGGGTGCTCTTATGCCCCTTTTCTCGACCGCTTCCGCTGTTCGTGCAAACAAGCCAGAGGGCTTGATTTGCACTCATGCGCTTTCGCTTGGCGTTCGTCAACATTTAAAGTGCAATTTTTGGCAACAGCAAAAATTGCGATATTTGAATTCACGACATCGAAAAAGGGGTATGAGAGCACCCCTAGACAGGAGCAGGAGTTGAATCCGTTATTTGAGTATACAGCTGACGAAGCGGCATATTTGCGTGAAGGCTACGATGCTGCGCAGGCTCAGCTTTCGCCTTATGCCACGCGCCATGAAGACGCCATTTTCGAGCACGAAGACCGCGATACCGACCCCGTGCGCCCCGCTTTCGTGCGCGACGTGGACCGCATTCTGAACAATGCTTTCTATAACCGCTGCATGGACAAGACGCAGGTCTTCCCCTTCTACAAAAAGGACGACCTGACTCGTCGTTCCTTCCATCTGCAGCTGGTGTCGCAGACGGCGCGCAAAATTGCCACGGCCCTGCGTTTGAATGTGGCGCTGACTGAAGCTATTGCGCTGGGGCACGACATGGGGCATACGCCTTTTGGCCACGGTGGCGAATACATCCTTAACGACCTCTATCGCGAACATGCCAGCCGCTGTTTCAACCACAATGTGCACAGCGTGCGCTTGCTGCGTACGGTGGCGGGCCGAAATCTTTCACTGCAAACCTTAAATGGCATGCTCTGCCATTGCGGCGAAAAAGCCTTCTTGGAATATCACCCCGCACCTTGCGATTCCTTTGACCAGCTGGACGCTATGATGAACCGTTGCATGCTTGAGCCAGGTGCCAGCCAGGACTTAAAGCCGTCTACGCTGGAAGGTTGCGTCGTGCGTATTTGCGACATTCTGGCCTACATGGGCAAGGACCGGCAGGACGCGCTTTCCGTGGGTGTGCTTGACGACGAAAGCTATTACATTCGCGACAATATTTTGGGCGAAACCAATTGGGAATTCATTCAGAATGCGAGCGCGAATATTATTAAGAACAGCATCGAGCGCAACTATCTGGGCATGGACCAGGAAGTCTTTGACGCCATCATTGCCATTAAGGACCAGAATAACGCCGAGATTTACCAAACCGACGCGGCGCACAAAACGCTCGACACCTACATTGCGCCTATGATGGCGCGCCTCTACGACCAGTTCTTGGCCGACCTTGAGGCAGGCGACGAAAGCAGTTATATCTTCCGTCATCACCTTAATGCGTGGATGCTGAAAAACAATGCGGCCTACCGCAATGAAGACCCCAACGCCATCGTAGTTGACTATATTGCATCTATGACCGACGAATACTTCATCGACCTGTTTAACAAGCTGTACCCAGAAGACGCGGTTTCAACCGACGTGCTCTACGTTCCTCACTTCAAGTAGCACTGGGAATTTGGGGTCGGAGGATTTTTCCCAAAAATGGGAAATTGGGGACGGAGGATTTTGTCTCATTTTTACTCCGTCCCCAAATGAGACAAATGGGAAAGGAAAAGTCCGCAACCGGTTCCTCCCCAGGCCAGTTGCGGACTTATTTGCCGTCTTAAAGACGACACCCTCCTAAACAGCTTCCAGTTTTACCTTTTAGCTGTGAAGTGGCTTCTCACAAGAGGTAATTATAGTCCTCTTCGGGAAAAAGTGAAGTATTTTTGACCTGGGATAATACACGCAGATTCCAGGCTGGCATGCTTTTAAGCAAAGTAACTTACGCCCCCTTCAATAAGCGGTTGGTAGACGTAGTCGGGAATGTTCTTGTACAGTCCCGCCCCCGCGCGCTCGGTGTGGCCCATTTTGCCCAGGATGCGACCGTCGGGGCTGGTAATGCCTTCGATGGCC
>CAJOJB010000030.1:0-1883 GCA_905234635.1 uncultured Eggerthellaceae bacterium
TGCACATTGGAAAGCGCATTATTGGTAATAACCGAATCTTTAAAGTAGCCCGCTTCGATGGTCCAGTCGCGAATATCTTTGAATGTATTGTTTTGAATGGTAATGTTGGTGTAGGGTTCTTCCAGAACAAAGTGATGGCTACCCACGCCACGCATAAGATTTTCAAACTGACAGTATTCCACTGTAGTGTTGATAGTTGGCTTATCATCGAAGGGCCAATAGCCACTGAAACCGTCCTTGTCGCGATGGACAACGTCTAATTGGAGGGCTTCAAGGCTTCCTGCCCCATACGAACCCGAGAAATAACAGTCGCTCACATACAGACCATCCACGCCGCCCACTTCCACATGATGGGCACCGATATTGTCTTTCACTGTCACGCCCGCAATATGCACGTCGCTGGCATGACCAAAACGAATATTACAGCCGTCATAACCGCCTTCAGCTAGAGTAGCGGGGTTCTGTCCTTTTGGATGGCCATACCAGGTGCCACCTAACAGGTAGATATGCTCGTAATCGTCGTAGCCACCATCAAAAAAACCGGGGTTATCAACGGCATCGGTTTTGGCACCTGCGCGCAGCATATTCCCACTACTTTCAGATGCATAAATGGTTACACCACTGCGACAGTCGAGAATGGTATTTCCGTAAATCTGCAACAGTCCATCAAGACTGTAATTCCCCGCAGGCACCACCACGCGATACAGGTTGGTATTTCCGTTCATGTTCTGCTGCATGATAAAAGTCAGCTTATTTTGCACCGCCCGAAACAAGCCGATGGAATTGATTTCAGCCTGAGGAACTTCAAGATAGTATTCACTACCCTGCGTAATAGCATCCGCCACAGCATAGGCGTCAACAGTTAGCTGGCTTTTTGGGCTTGCGGGCGATTTTGCTTCCAATCCGCCCGTAGTAAGCGACTGCGTACCAGGAGCCGCCAAGGCTGCAGGAACCAAAAACAGCACTCCCAGGATTACAGCTGTTGCAACAACTACATGAAAGAAAGTTCTGCCAATACGTAAACTAGCCATCTCGATACGTCCTTTCTGCAATACTGAAAAGAAAGAAATACACGTATTCCACGTATTATACGTTATATTGTATAGATAGGTCTTGAGCAGCGATTTAAGGTTCCAAGTTGTTACAGAATCATTCGCGTGTTTTCATAGAGGTACGTAGACCGCATAACACGCCTTTACGTCATTGCCAGTTAAAGGAGAACGGGTAGATATGGAACAGTTCAACTCCTGCCCCACGGTAATTGTTCAGGCCGGCGGGCGTGGGTCACGTCTGGGGCACCTTACCGACAATAAACCAAAGGCTATTGTCCCCATTGAAAACCTTCCCATGGTTTTTCATCTTTTCAGACGCTGGCCCGAAAAGCGCTTCCTCGTGATAGCAGACTACAAAAGCGACGTCTTGCGCAGATATCTGGAAGCCTTCGCTTCAGACGTGAACTGGGAAATAATCGACAGTAGCACAGAAAAAGGAACTTGCGCAGGGCTTCAAGACGCTTTTGCTCAGCTGGGCGAAGATGAGCGGTTCTTACTCATCTGGTGCGACCTCGTTCTTTCTGGTGAATTTGCCATTCCTGAAGATGACAAAAACTACGTGGGCATCTCAAAGGATTTCGAATGCCGGTGGAGTTACGAAAATGGCACCTTCAAAGAAGAACCTTCGAGCAAAAACGGCGTTGCGGGCCTGTTTGTATTTCAAAGCAAAAACGTACTTAAAGACGTTCCTAAAGGCGGCGAATTTGTGCGCTACTTAAGCGGCAAGGACATTGCTTTTTCGCGCCTCGACCTGTATGGTTCGCGCGAGTTTGGTCTGCTCGAACGGTGGGAAAGCCTCCCTACTGAAAAGTGTCGTCCTTTCAATTCCAT
>CAJOJB010000030.1:1897-13673 GCA_905234635.1 uncultured Eggerthellaceae bacterium
TAAAAGAAGGCATCGACCAGCAAGGCCGCAACCTAGCAAAGCGTGAAGCTGCCTGGTATCGCCATGTTCAGCAGTTCGGATTCAAGGCGATTCCAACCATCCATTCGCTCGAACCCATCGTGATGGACAAGGTAAAAGGGAAAAATATCTACGAATACCCGGACCTGCCCTATGAACAGAAAGAGCAGATACTGGAAAGTCTTGTAGGCGCACTCAAAGACTTACACAGCTACGAAACGGGACCAGTCGAACAGGCTTCGGTTGATGACGCTTATGTACTAAAAACCTATGACCGTCTGGAAAAGGTACGCGAACTTGTCCCCTTTGCAAAAGACGAAACTATTGTGGTAAACGGAAAGGCATGTCGAAACCCATTTTCACTTCAGGCACAGGTAGAAGATGCAGTTGCCGCTATGAACATAGACCAATTCTGCCTTTTGCACGGGGACTGCACCTTTTCAAATCTCATGCTCGATGAACAGATGAACCCTGTACTCATTGACCCCCGTGGCTATTTCGGTCATACGGAGCTGTTGGGCGACCCTAACTACGATTGGGCTAAACTGTACTATTCCCTCGTAGGCAACTACGACCAGTTCAATCTAAAAAGGTTCAAACTTAGTATTGGCGAGAATTCTGTACAGCTCGATATCGATTCGAACCGTTGGGAGGAACTTGAACCTGTCTTCTTTAGGCTGCTCGAAGGGGAAATAGATCCAGATGAAATAAAGCTACTTCACGCTCTTATCTGGCTTTCTTTGACCACATACGCTTGGCAAGACTACGATTCTATTTGCGGTGCGTTCTATAACGGCGTACGGTACCTAGAAGAAGCACTTGGCGTTTCCACACTATAAGGCTTTATACTGTAAAGAGCTGCCGTGAAGCAAAACCGAGCCGTTTTTGCACTACGAGATTGAAGTAGGTGTGACCATGATTATTCTCGAAGACATGAAAGCTTGCTATGGTTGCGGTGCCTGCTTCAACATTTGCGGCACAAGCGCTATTAGCATGCAGGCCAATAGCGAAGGGTTCTTGGCTCCAGTCATAAACAATGCGACCTGCGTTGAATGCGGGAAATGCCAGGAGGTTTGCCCCGCCTTACACCCTCACTTTTCAAATAGCAATTCGCCCCAAGCCTTCGCATTTGTTGCCGACAAAGACACCATGGAAATCAGTTCTTCTGGGGGTGCTTTTTCATTACTGGCCAGGGAAACGCTTGCACAGGGCGGTACGGTATTTGGAGCCGCATACGACGAAAACCTTGAAGTAAAACATATTGCTGTTGAAAGTACTGACAACCTACACAGGCTGCATTATTCCAAGTATGTGCAAAGCGACCAAGGGGGATGCTATCGCCAAGCCAAACAACTGCTCGAACAGGGGCGTAAGGTGATCTATAGTGGATGCCCCTGCCAGATTGCGGGGCTGAAAGGCTTCCTTGGTAAAAGCTACGACAACTTATGTGCTGTAGACCTGTTATGCATGGGTACGCCTTCTCCGGGTGTCTATCAGGACTATTTAAACTCCTTTTTTGGACCAGAGCCTATCGAATCGGTAGAAATGCGCGTACCAGGCAAATGGAGTACTTGCTTCACAGTTAAAAGAAAAGATGGCACCGTTGAAACCCGCACGGGGAACAAGGACCCTTACATCCGAGCATTTACAGCAGGTCTTACCGAACGTCCTACTTGTATTGGCTGTGCCTTTGCACGTCTCCCTAGGCAGGGAGACATTACACTCGGAGATTTTTGGAGTGCAAAAAAACATGCTGTGGGGGCACCCTTTGAAGCACGGTCGTCGGTTGTGCTTATCAATTCAGAAGCAGGAAAACAACAGTGGGAAATGGCACTCCAGCAGACAGAACAGTCCTACCAGTTGCTAGACCTTACCGAAACGCCAGGCGTTGGTAAACTTAATCGCAACATTAATAAACCTGTCGCGTTTGAAGCAGAAAAACGCAATGCTTTCTTTGAGGCATGGAAGAAAAAACCTTTTGCTGAAGCAGCAATGGAAACCCTCCATGGGTACGATGTTGGGCTTGTGCTATTTATGGCCAATAACTATGGCAGTACAGCGACCAATGTTGCGCTCTATACGGCACTCGAAAAAATGGGATACTCCCCCGTCATTGTCGACACTATTTCGCCACCTACAACGAATGGCGTTGCCGAACTATACATCAAGGATAACTGCGCCATAAGCAGTACCTTCCTGGGAAAAGGTGACGAAAAATCGGTCAACGCGCTGTGTGACACCTTTATTGTAGGAAGCGACCAATCGTGGCGCTGGGATTTTCAACACATGGAAACCCGTGGTCAGATTATGCTTTTAGGCTTTGCAGACAGCAGTAAACGGAAAATTTCTTACGCAGCGTCCTTCGGCCCCGAGCGCTACAAGCTCCAGCAAGATAAGCTCGATGCTTACCGACTTTTATTGCGCCGATTTGATGCCATTTCTGTACGCGAAAACTATGCTGTAAGCATGTGCGAAAGGCTGTTCGGCGTCCAGGCGCAGCAAGTTGCCGACCCAGTGTTCCTTATTGACAGAGACGACTACCTCGCCATTGCAGACAAGGCTAAAAACAAACCTGAAGGTAACTACCTGTTCGCCTATATCCTTGATCCAAACCCTGAAAAAAAGGCTCTTATTGAAGTAGTGGCTCAAAAGAAAGGTTTAAGGGCAGTAGTTGTTCTTGACGCACGCTTTTATGATCAGAAAAGACTCCAGATGAACATGGAGGAAACCATAGACAAGCCACCCTTCGAAGAATGGCTTGCCCTATTTGCACATGCCAGCCATATTGTTACCGATTCTTTCCATGGTGCATGTTTTTCGCTTATATTCCAAAAACCATTTAGCGCGCTACGTTCTCGTACACTTGAACGCTTCGACAGCCTGCAAGCAATGGCACTAGGAAATAACACTCAAGAAGAAGCGCTCTTCTTCGATTCAACCGATGAAGTCTTGGAACACCTGGATCGAAACCTTAACTGGGATTTACTTGGAAGCAATCTTGCCAAGCAAGCGGAGGCAGGTAGGGCATGGCTGAGCGCAGCATTGCAGGCACCTCCCCATGCAAAGGAAACCACTCCAAATCATGCATCTCTGGCAAGGTTTGCGAGAATCGTCCAAGAACGCGACCGAATGAAAAAACGGATTGCGCAACAAACAGACCCAGCACTTATAGAATCTATAAACAAATGGACCAAAGAAGAACATCTAAGACGTAGGAAGCGCCAGACGGCAATACCTTTTACATCCCATTCCCATGCCCCTCTTGAAGAAAGCGACCTAGCCTCCTGCACAAATGTAGTTGATTACTTCAAACGCCTTGGAAAACTTGCAGGTCTTCTTGTTGTTATCGCCGGCAACGATGACTGTTCCATCAACTGGGATCGTTTTAGACATGCATCGGGGCTCCCTTTGAAGACGAAACCACACTACCGCGACAGCTACATTGCCCTAATCAAAGATGGCAAACTGGCGTATGAAAAAAGCTCGGCAGATCTTTTGCTCAAGTCGGCTTCATATAGGATCACTGGAAAACGTTCACTCAACGCGAAACGTTGGGGTCCACTGAGCAAGCTTCCTATACATCGACAGGTATTCAACCAGATTCATATACTAGCCACAAGCGGTGGCTTTGGGGTTGACGGTGGCACCGCATCGATCCGTGTCAATAACCTTGAATATGGGTTTGAAAACCAGCGCGGGGTTAGCATCGCCATTATTGACCTCGATACAGCAAGCGTGTTTGATTCCTTCAGTGTAGATTTATTTGCAGACCCAAATCTAACTATTCGCCGATAACCACGTAAGAAGAGGACCATGGAACCCGGTTCCACAAATAACATGAATGCAAAAGACGTACGTAGTATTTGGAGCAAAAAAGTCCAGCAGGTATATGCTGGGGCTGATATCTGGACAAGCATACAAGCAGCATACAATATCGTGCGGGAGGACTACGTTTTATTCCTTCCAACTAACGATGTACGCTGCAACCTGAATGCACTTGCCCCTTTGGAAACCTGGCTTGAATCGCATGCTCGTGCTCGCGTGTTTATAATCCATTGCGGTTTTAACATCCCGGAAGGCTTCTTCTTTGACAAACAAACCATGAATCGCATTACACTTATTCCCCTACAAGCCGAAGACGCAGTGGCATTATATGCTCTATACCTGCTAAATGTTCATATGGCTTACTGGTTTAAAGTTGCAACGCTGGAGGGAAGCGAACTGTACAACACTTTTGTAGCCATCGAAAAAGCTACAAACCCTGCATATGAATTACAGGAATCATTCCAACGTCATTTATATTGCATCGAAAACGATCCGCACTTCTGCAAGACAATTATCGTCATGCAAAATGCCAGCGTGACAAAGCGCACGAGTCTTACCAGATTGTTTAATAAGACGAACAACAATGCGGCGCTTAAATCATTAAGTCGATTTAGCTCCAGAAAAATCGTGGTTGTAACCGACGATGAAGCTTCCACACGCGCGCAGATCGCTCAGCACGGCGGAACAGATGACTACACACTCATAAAAAGCAAAAACAAAGTGGCAACTCTTGCAGATTTATCCCGTGCACTAACCCATGTGGATGCAGGAAAAGCATTTGCCATCCTTTGCTCCGATACCGAATACCCCGACTATTATCCCCTTCCTTCTACGAACAAGAATGTTTGTGGAATGCAGAAAAAGAGTTCTTCGCTTTCCAGTAGATTAAAGGGCGACACATCAAACACCCAGATGAATGGCTTCTTTCTGCTACAAGATAAAATGAACCTCACCCTGACAGACTCAACAACCCCCCTGATTGACTTCCTTGTTCAACAATCAAAGTCTACTGAACAGACAATTTTCCATCCAAGTAGCGCCTTTTTACATCCAGTCATAACGGGCGAGCAAGTTTGCGACACAATTCTGCATAACGAAACACGCAAGCAACAGGCCAAAGAGCAGACATATGCAAAAATTCGAGAAATAATTGATGACAAAGTTAACACTGCGACATCCTACTTGTCAGTAGCAGAAACAATAGTAAATGAATCCGGGCAAAATGCGCTTATTGTGCAGGCGGTCCAACGAGGAACAGGCGATTTACTTTTTATGTTGCAGGCGGTATATGCATATGTGAAAGAAAACAATCTGAATAAACTAGTAATCCTTACCAAAGAAAAAGAAAACACCAATCGGGCAAGAACCCTTGCGCCATTTTTCTTCGATAAGGAACCCACATTTATTTCGCTTGAAAGCACTGCATTCGAAAATGTTAAAACAATCTTTCCTTTCTTATCTGCTGAAGGGTTACGTTATGCAGTATCCTCCCATTATGTAGGACTGTTCCCTCGTGAACGCAAGCTCCTTCTCGCTAATAGACCTTCTTTGCACTTTATTGAATTTATTCGGCATGCCGTGTTTGCTCTTCCCCGCACCGTTGCACTCCCCAGACGTCGAGATATATATAATCGCGCTGATATCGAGAAACGTTATTTCTCCGATGGGCTCGTTCCTGGAAGAACCGTCGTTCTTAATCCTACTGCCGTCATTGGTCGGGGGGCCGCCATCGATATGGACCCGGTATTCTGGACACGCTTAGCACAAGCGTTTACTGAACGGGGATACACAGTTGCCACTAACGTTGCTGGAGACGAACAACCCATTCCTGGCACGCATCCCCTTTCTTGCACACTTGATGAAATTCCTTTTGTACTCGATGTAGCTGGTTTTTCGGTTGCCGTGCGAAGTGGTTTTTGCGATCTTGCAGCGTTTAGTTCTGCAAAGCAGGTAACTATCTATCCAGACGCGCTCTTTGGACGAACCAACAGCTACCGTTTTGGAAGATACATCGATTTCTGGAGTATGACTTCGGTTGTCCCTAAGGGGCGTCTTCTCGAAGTAGTTAGACACACCCCCGATGCCCAGGAGATAGAGCAACTTATAGTTGAATACATCACTGATGGTGCAGCTTATGCCGCAGAAAAAGAATCCTATGATGCACGCTTGGTCAACTTCTATGCGTTCCAAGACAAGCTTCTCGCCTGCAATACTGCAAAGGAATGGCTTGAAGTACTTACGAGCGACAGTGGCAACCATCCCGTAGCCCTAGCCTGTGCATCGTATGGACGATTCGCAGACTACTACCCGTCTATACCTTTCAATGATAACGGCATTAACTTCCCCAAGCAGACTAAAGAACTTATAGGCAACAAATTTGTTGCTATCTGGGACTCCATTAGCAACGAAGCAGAATATGTCGCTGGTCCAAGCAATATAAAGGTTGAGCGCCTATTAAGTGACGGATACACGCTTTCCTCCATGATTGAACTAAATAAGGACCAAAAAGGCATTGCCTTCTCTGGATTCAAATTAAGCTATGAGCGACCAGGGAGCAAACCTATCATATACAAGTTCAAAAAGTACGACGTTTGCCGCAGCCTTAACCTTGTAGCCTACTCAATGAAATACCATACCATTATTGACTGTATCAATATTGATTCAGGATTCGACCCAGGGCTCGCAGTTTTTCGCATACGCTAAATTAACGGTTTTTCAGCTGTTCGCCAATATGCCCGCCAGGGTGATTCTTCTTGAAGTCTGTCAAAGTGACGCCAAGACATTCGGATAACTTTATGGCTAGGGCTTGGAGCACAATAAGGTTGACCGTGGTTGAATTATTGGGAACGATATCCCATAGGTCCCCCTCATGGTCAAGATCCAAAACAAGAACATGGTCAACGTCTTCACCGAGCGGACAATCGCGCGAAAAAGTAAGGAGCCACCGTTCGCAGTTTCGTTCTTTCAGTAAGTCATTCAAGTAAACCGACTCAACAGTGCGTCCACTCTTAGTAAGGATAATAACCAAGTCGCCATCGTGCACAAGACCTAAATCACCGTGTACGGCAGAGTTCGTGTTCATGTAAACCGCATTGAGGCCTATGGAATTCATGGTACCAACAAACTTGTCGCAAATGGGCACGTTTTTTCCCAAGCCCGTTACTACGATTTTATTACCCTTTTTAAGCTTCAAGGCCGAATGGTCAACAAGCAGTTGGAACATATCCTGATCCATAGATTCGAGCGACTGCTCAACCGAAGAAAGCAGCTTGGTAAAATACGCATCCATATCGTGAACCCCCTCTTGCTCCCACCTTACTCAATTCACACTAGTAGCGAAAGTATAAACCTTCTAACCTTTCGTGAACATAGGTTCATTCAAATAGCCCCCACTGGATAATTCCTATGAAGAGCTTTTTAGAAAAAGACAGGGTTTTGAACCCCTAGGTAATCATGTTGGTAACCCAAGAAAACACGGGTCTAAGTCTAGTTAAAAGGTGGATTTTAAGCTATAATACGACCAGAGTGGAAAAGGCTGTGCTCATCCATTTTTTCACTGGCATTGCAGTGCATTCTTAACCACAAAACAGGCTATTGACCAGCACGTTTGATAACGTATGGGCAAATAAGGAAGACCGAGCATGAAGAAAGGAAAGCAACATATGCAAAGGAGTGCTGCCAAGCGCACTTCTAATTTTTTGCAGCCGCGTTCGGTTGTCAGTATTTTTGTTGCCTTTTTCCTGGCTTTCAGCCTATTCCCCACCTATGCATTTGCAGCTGGTTCAGATACTGCCACAAGCCAAAATCAGGTCTTTACTACGACGCCTGCCCCAACCGATTCAACCGACGCCAATAATATTCCCAACCATATCGATTCAGCCACGCTCGATAGCGCTGAACCGCTTGCGAATAATGAAGAAACAAACACGAATAGTCCCACACTTTCAACAGAGCCTTCTTCTGAAGTAGTCGTTACCGACCTAGAGCCACTCAACCTTATCCAGAATGGCAACTACGACCCCGTTGTTGCAGCGGCCAATGTTTCAACTTATGCCACATCGACTGGTGCCACTTCGCCCAGCACTGCACAACGCAATAAAATTAAAGCGCGTTTGAACACTGCCCTCATGAATGTGGAATCACAGAGCGTTTCCACCACAAACAGTTCAACCGGGCAGACCACGAAAATGCTTGCTTGCGTATTGGACGTCAGCGACATGAAGGCACCCCTTTCCACGAATGCCACTACCTATGCTGAAGCTCTGGCGGAAGAAGTTATCAATGCCAACCCGGACCTGTTTTATGCTGGCATGACAGCCGTTGGGCGCACTCAAACGGTATATACCAATGGTACGGCAACAACAATTCTTGCAAAGATTTACGTGTACTACTACTACGACAAAGCCAGCACCATCAAAAGCATGAAAGCCACGTATGAAACCAAGATGCAAGACATGCTTTCGTGGGTTAACGCTTCAAAGAAATACAAAAACAGTACCGACGCTGAAAAAGTTAAAGCTGTACACGACTGGCTGGTCAAGAAAAATATATACAACTGGGACGCCTACCTTAAGGGTGGACCCACGGGCTATGGGTCTTGGGATCCCTGGACTTCATATGGTGCTGTTGTAAAAGGCAAGCCTGTCTGCCAAGGCTATTCCTTGGCCTTCATGGCAGCACTTACTCGCTTAGGCATTAAAGCCACCTACGTAACCGACACACGCGTTACCCATGGCTGGAATCGTGTTTACATCAAGGTGGGAAGCAGTTATTCCTGGTTCAACGTAGACGTTACCTACGACGACCCCCTCAACTCCGACCACTACTCGGATGGGGGCTCAAGCAAGCAACCCAGTACTACCTTCTTCTTGAAATCCGACAGTGCTTTTAGAAACGCGGGCAATTCCGACGCTCAATCCACCCATAAAACTTGGAAACCTGCAGGTGTGGCCAGCAGTTTGTCTACTTTCGACAGCGGTGTTTGGAGCACAAAAAGCGCCAGCGTTACGAGCACGGGTGGCCACTACCCGCTCGACAACAACACACATACTATTAGCTCTATTTCGCTTTCCCCGACATCATTGACACTTTCACAAGACCAAAGTGCCCAACTTAACCTAACCGTAAACGGCACAAACATTGTTCCCGCAATGGCCAAATGGGAAAGCACAAACCCCAGCGTAGCCACTGTTGATTCCACGGGCAAAGTCACCACGGGCTCGAAGCAAGGCAGCGCCACTATTAAGGTCACTATCAAGGACAGCAATGGAAAAAGCTTTAGCAAAACATGTACTGTAACTATTGCTGAATCACTTTCAAGTGCAACCGCCACTATTGCTTCGGGAACAAGCCTTGCATATACCAGCTACCCCATTAAGCCTAAGTTTGTCGTTAAGCTTAATGGTCAAACGCTTACAGAAAACACGCACTATACCATCACATATCCCAATGACAGCACAAACCCAGGTGTGAAGACCGTAACTATTACCGGTAAGGGTGCCTACAGCGGATCTATTACAAAACAATACACCATTACTTGTTCGCTTAATAACGCCGAAAAGACTGCCCCGTCGGGCAAAACATACAATAGCAATACACGCACACTGACGACTACGTACACGGGTGCAGCACAAAAGATTACTCCGAAGCTCACTTTTAAACTGAAGGCTTATACGGGCAATGCTAATCCTGGCACATACACCCTCAAGGAAGGTACGGACTACACCGTTACCTGGCCTTCCGACACCACTAATGCAGGAACAAAGTCGGTTACTATTACTGGACGCGGCGCCTGGACAGGCTCTTATTCGTTCTCATTGACTATTGCGCAAGCAAATATTTCGAATGCCTTAATTACCTACGACACTACAAAGCGCTACACAGGCAAGGCCGTTACCGTAAGCTCTACGGTTTCGATTGGAACCGTAACTATTTCGCCGACCAACTACACCATGTCTTATAGCAACAACACACAAGCTGGCAGCAATGCAAGCGTAACTTTTACGGGCAAGGGCAATCTTACCGGGTCAGCCAAGCGTACGTTTAGTATCGTAAAGGACGCAACCTGGACGCGCCTATGGGGTAGCAATGCCTTTGCCACTATGCAGGCCATTACCAAGCAATTTAGTAGCGCCAGTATTGCTATCGTCGCAGTCAATACGAATTTCAAGGATTCGTTGGCCGCCGCTGCACTCGCCGGAAGCTTGAACGCACCCATGCTTACCACGACTAAGGGCTCACTCGCAACTCAAACTAAGAGCGAACTTACCCGTCTGGGCGTAAGTACGGTTTACATCGTGGGTTCCACCAATGAAGTTTCGACAACAACCGAAAATCAAATCAAAGCGCTTTCTAAGGTAACCACAGTCAAGCGCGTTACTGGCGCTACCGCTTCCGCACGCGCCATTGCGGCGGCACGCCTGGTTGCCAATCGCTCCGACACGGTTATCATTGCCACACAAAATAACTTCAAAGACGCCTTAGCTATTAGTCCTTATGCCTATGCCAGCAGAAGCCCTATCCTTTATGCAGAAACCAATAAGAGTTTAAGCACTGCTACTATCAACTACATTAAGAGTGCTGGCTTCAAGAAGGCTATTATCGTAGGTGGCCCGGTTGCGCTTCCTACTTCAATTGAAACGCAACTTAAAAACGCCGGCATTTCGGCAAGTAGCATTACGCGCTTGGCTGGTTCCAATCAATACAAGACAGCCCAAGTTATTGCCGAATGGTCTGTAGGCAAGCTCAGCAATGGCACAGGTGGTGGTTCTGGCCTTTATCAATACGCCAAAATTAAATTCCAGCCAGCTGTAAAGCTTTCTGCCAACAGGCTTGGAGTCGCTCGTGCGGACGACAATAATATTGGTTGGAAAGACGCACTAGCAGGTGCGGCACTTTGCGGCAAAAACAAATCAGTCCTTATTCTTGCCGACGTCAAAAACAGCGCGCAGGCTGCAGCATTCGTGAAGGCAAACAAGAACGACATAGTATTTGCCTATGTGTTTGGTGGCAAGCTAGCTGTCCCCGAAGCGGCATACAATAAGCTCGTGAATGCATCGAAATAAGTGCCGCAAGCAACACCGATTTACGTACTTCAGGTACGCTTACAAAAGCAACTATTAACGCGGCATTCGATTCTGGCTAGATAATCTTATTGTTCTTCATCAACTTAATGATGTTCGAACCATAGTTTTTGCCCGATGCCCAGCCATAGCCTTGGGGGTTTTCCTGCTGTCCCAAATTGATAACTGTGGTAGCACAGCCTCGCTTCACAAGACTAAAACGAGGGTCTACGCAAGCGTTCTTAAGAGCCTTGGTTGAAGCGTAAGCCTTCAAATGCTGTACCTGAGCACGCAAACCCGTGCGCACATCCTTAAAGGTAGCACCTTTTGCGCCACCGCCCGTAGCACCGAGACCAGCAAAATTACACTGGCTAGCTTTCACATCGCCGCCAAACTGCAGCCACCCTGTTTCGAGCATACTTTGCGCAAACACTACTTCGGGACGCACTCCTTCTGCAACGGCTTCATCATACAGAATTTGACAGAACACATTGATAGTTCCCGCACCCTTGGACTTATAAGTGTCAGCGGGATAGGTCTTCCCTGTATTTTTAAAGGCAGCCACCATCTTTGCAACAGTAGTACCAGGGCTGCCCATGATGTTGTAATCATCTGTTTTCGTGGTGGTTGCCGCCTTGCCAGTGGTCGTGAGCGCACCAGAAGAATTTGCCTTATACGTTGTCCCGCCAACCGTTACAGTCTTGTCTACCACAAGCTTGCAATTCGAGTCGGCGTAATACTGGACACCCCCAGCCTTAAAGAGGCCCGTCAGTGCAGGGTGGTTAGTCTGTGCCGGATCGAGGTAATACCAATAGCCACCAAGCTTCTTCCAACCGCTCGCAAGGCTGCCGCTCGATTCGGCGTAATACCAT
>CAJOJB010000030.1:13847-24365 GCA_905234635.1 uncultured Eggerthellaceae bacterium
TTAATCCAGCCCGTTTGCATTGCGCAGTTAGAGTTAGCGTAATAGCGCGCTTTTCCGTCGCTGAAAAAGCCCGTTTTGGCAGGGTGTCCTGCTGCCTTTGGATCTAAATAGTACCAAGCGTCCAGATAAATCCATCCCTTTTGCGACGTGCCATTCTTATAGTAGTGCCAACCCAGACTATCCTTTATCCAGCCGGTCTTGCCCTTCATCTTTTTATCGGTTTCTTTGACAATAGTAGCGCTGCCCACTTCAGTAAGCGCACCGCTCGAATTTGCCGAATAGGTCTTTCCCCCTACGGAGATTCTCTTATTAGTGACCAAACGACAATTGCTGTCAGCGTAATACTTCACGCCGTCAACGGTAAACAGACCCGTCTTGGCTGGATAGCCCTTTACGTTTGGATCGAAGTAATACCAAGCGTCCAGGCGCAGCCAACCAGGCTTCAAAGACCAACTTTCCCAAACAGCATTATCGCTGCGCCCGTAATACCATTTGCTGTTGTCAAGAATCCAACCACCCTTGTTAGCAAAAGTGTTTTTGTCGAAGTAATACCAGGTACCATTAATTTTCTGCATACCTTTTAAGGGCTTTGAATTGCTATCGAAGTAATACCAGGTTCCCGCTCTGTAAAGCCACTTGCTTGTGGAATACTTAGAGCCTTCCCAATACTTCCACACGCCATTGTCTTTATACCAATAACCCTTTGCGAAGTTATAAGCCTTGGCGATACCCAGTGCATCGGCTTTACCCATTTTGGTAAGGTTGGCCGCCTTGGAAAGTATATTTGCATCGCGAGAGTTAGTAATAAAGGCATGTTCGACAATAAGCCCTGGAATACCTTGTGCGCGCGAATTGCGGATAACGGAATAGTAGTCGGACTGCGACCCGTCGGCATAAGTATCATTAACCGTGTTCATACGTGTCTTAATGCCGCGATCACTCAAACCAAGCCCCAGGCCAAGCAATTCATCGAGCACACTCTGCGCAAGTTCCTTACCCATGCCGTGTGTCTGGTTCTTGCGATATGACGAATTAATGGGATAGTACACTTCCGTGCCATTAGCCGACTTATTTTCCGCGGCGTTGTTATGTATGCTCACAAACACGCGAGCGCCATTACGTTTCGCATTTACTACACGTTCATTCAATCCCACAAAGGTATCGTCCGTGCGCGTCATATATACCTTGATGTTTTGATACTTCTCAAGCTCGGTCTTACATGCCTTGGCAATAGATAAATTAACAGCACTTTCACGCAGGCCGTTGGCAGATGCACCCTTGTCATCGCCCCCGTGACCAGGGTCTAGGGCAATAACAAAAGAATAGGAAAGCGGGCTACCAGATGCGGGGGCCTTCGTAGAAACAGGCCCAGAAACTCCTTCGGTCTGGGTCTGTACTGGAGCCTGGGCAGTCGGAGAAGATGTCTCTCCTGTTTCGAGCGCAGTATTAGCAGCACTTTCAAGCTTGTTTGCCACGGTAGTAAGCTTATTATTAGCGTCCAAATCGTAGACAGTTATGTCCACATTGTCCAAGCTGAATCCTGTTGGGCTTGAAGAAACGGTAAAGACATTTGCTTCGTCCATGGGGAAAGACTGCTGGTAGCACGTGGTCTCGTCCGTGAGCGAAAAGCTAATATTTGACGCGAAATACGACCCCTCGGCCAAACCAGCAACACTAAATACCACCAGATTACCCGAAGTGTTTGCATTACTGGACATAATAACCATGTTGTCAGACAAACGAGTGAGTGTAATGCTCGCGGAAGATATATTCGCATTCTCGTCGTTGAGCACCACTGCGATAGTCTGGGTTTCATTGGAATTGACTGGGGTATCGCCCACAATGACTGCGGCAACAGCATCGCTAACTTCTTGGACATCTGAATCGGTTTGACCTGTTGTTAAAGGCTGTTGATTGTCAGAGATAGGCAGAGTCTGACCACCGTCATCGGCATAAGCAGGCATGACCAATAGAAGGGCGCTTAGCACCGCCAAAACGGCCGTAAAGCCAACAAACGCACGAGCCAATTTTTGGTTACAGTTCAACAATTGCAGCATTTTTTCTAACCTCCAATTGAGTGTAACCAAATATTTTATCAGAAATCTACCTGTTTAGTAGAATTTGACTTATGAAACAGACTACACTGTTGATGCCTTAATAGGCTGGATATGATATTTGACGCCACTACACTAACACTAAAGGCTAAGCAGCGCTGGAAGCAGCACTTTCTTCTGTAGCGGCCTCTTCGGCTGAACTAGATGCTGCAGCCTCCTCTTCAGCTTTCTTGGCTTCTTCTTCGGCCTTCTTTGCGGCTTCTTCAACTGCCTTTCGTTCTTCAAGCACAGCACGCTTGGCTTCAAACGCGGCATCAGACGCAGCTTTGTCACTTACATAGACATAGACCTGGCGTACGGTGTCGGCCAAATTGCCTGTTGCGTTTGCCGCCGTATAGTTATAGATAAGGACACTTGTCCAACTATAGTTGACACCATCTTGGGTAGTTTCGCCATCGAAAGCACATTGTTCTTTGACCAGCGTAGTACCGTCGGTTGCAAAGCTTGAATACGACTTGCTATCAGGCAAAATAACACTGCTCTCACCAATATTCAGGCCAGCTTCCTTCAAGGTATTTTCGACCACATGTTCATTGGTAACAACATCTGCAAAGGACAGGGTACCGTATCCCAGGCTTGCAGTCGCGGCAGAATAACCCGCAATAACAACCTTGCCCTCCGTGTCCAAACCAAGGTATACCGTTGGTGCACCAGACTTGGTATCGGTTGGTTCTTTGGTAAGCACCACAGTAATACGCTGCATCATAGGGCTGGTTTCGTCGTTTATTTCGGTATCAAGCGTTACCACTGCACCGTCCCCCAGAGTCTTAATTGCTTCTTGCTGAGTCTTGCCGAGCAAACTTATCAGCGAAGGAACGGTGGTGTTCTTCGTAGAAGCGGAACCCATGTCGGCTGCAACTTCTTTGGTTTCTGCAGCTTGTTCAACTTCGGTAACAACAGCGCTTGTTTCCTGTACAGCGACCTCAAGACTTTCCTGGTATAACTTCCAACCAAAATAGCCTAGGGCGCCCAAAAGGGCTAGCAAGAGAAGGGCAACTATAATGAGCGTGCGACGCATGCGGCGACTGCGCTTTTGGTGTTCGGGCATCTGATCAAAAGCGGCCTGTTTTGACGTACGCCCCGAACCATGGCGACCCACGCGCCCTAAAACCGGTGTGCTTTCTGGTGCGCTGCTCGATTCAGCGTCTTCGGGCGTGTCGTGCACGCCATGCATTTTTTCGCCGTATTCATAAAAGTCGGTTTGGGAATCGTCCAAAAAACCCGCTGCATCACCTTCAGTGAATTCTTCACTTTCTGCGTCATAAGCAAAAGAATCTTCGGTGTCGAAAGGCACTTCGTCGACTGCTTCAAGCTCTTCGGTACTGGTGGGTACTTCATCTGCAGAAAGATCAAACGAATGCGGCTCGGGGAATTCCGCGTCGTCTGCCGCTGCGCCAGCGAAATAGGGCTTCGGCGCTTCGTCGTCCCAAGCAGCGTCAAGTTCTGTTCGTTCTTCGTCTTTATGTCGTTTGAACATTCCTTACCACCCTATCTTCTATATCTAATGGCAAGCAGGTCCCCATTTACCATTGCTTACCCGCTTATTGGGCGAATAAAAATCCAGTACACCACGGCAACCACCAGGAGTAGCGCAAAGACTAAAAGAATAATCCGCTGCATGCCTTCATAAGGCATAGGAGCGCGTAAGTCGTCTTCGGACGTAAGCATGGTGTTCGCAGAAGCTGCTACCTTGCTCTGAGCTTTTGCACTCTGATCAGTTTCGCGCTCGTGTGCGGCGTCGTCCGCTTCACCAATGGTACCTTCGCTACCATAGTGGCCTTCCTGGCTTTCGACTTCAGCTTGCCCGTCTTCGGAGCTTACATCGGATTCCCGACCGGCGGCTTCACCTACAGCGCCCGCCTGAATGACGATATCGTCTTCTTCATTAGAAGATACCGAAATAAGCGAGTATTCTTTCTCTGGTGTCATTTGGCCACATCCACTTCAGTTCCAGCGTCATTACTGCAACTATTCTGAATCGTTACCACCGTCGCCACCGTCCGCACCAGAGTCTTCAGCGCCATCGGCATCAATCCAGGGACCATAGCCTTCGTCAGAACCCTCTGCTGGTGCATCACCTTCTTGAGCGGTGTTTTGACCATCGTCAGCTGCATCGTCTGTTTGCGTAGTGTCGTAGGTTTGCGTAGTGTCGTAGGTTTGCGTAGTGTCGTAGGTGTAACCCCAATACCCATCGGTCGTTTCTGTTCCAGCGTTGCCCGTTTCGCCGGGGTTTGACCCGTCGTCTTGCAATGCGACAGCATTGCCGCCCACTTCACCAAGTGAAGATGCTGCTGAATGAACTAGATGAATTGTTATCGGCGTCTTTCCCGGCGTCCTTATCGGTCGACGAAGCTAGTGTCGTTGCCTTACTTGCCGCTTCCGTCAAAGCAATGGAATCAAAGTCGATAGCCTGACCGACCCATTTGCTTTCCACTACAGCAATAACGCCAGAATTACGTAAAGCCTTCACGGCGTCGGCAATAATGGGCTTAAGCGCGTCGTTGGCAGCAGCTACGCCAATGCAGTAACCACCTGGCTTTTGCATAAGTCCAATAATCTGGGCCTTCCCGCCTGATGTGTGAGTCACGTAAGAGCCTATGATTGCGTCTGCAGCCGCATACGCAGTTTTGCCGTTCTCGAGGTCGTCAAAAACAGTCTTGAGATCGGGTGCTGTCTTGAGCGACTCTTCTCCAAACTGATTGGTAATTTCCCAGGCGCTCATGGACGATTCCTGGGCTTCAATAACAGGCTTGCTTTCTGCCGTTGGCAGGATGCCGCCGCCAGCTGTCGCAAAAATTGCCACCGCTGTAGAAAGATATGGATCGGAAAGCCAGCAGGTAGCCGCCGTATCGGTAGAATCGATGCCCAACGCTACGTCAACCGTTCCTTTTTCAAGAGCTTCTTCAGGGTTAGTGCCCACGTCAACAACCTTCACTTTTACGCCCAGTTCGTCGCCAAGAGCAGCTGCGATATCAACGTCGATACCAACAATTCTACCGTCTACAAGCGTTGAAAATGGCGCATTGGCAGCATCGACACCCACGCGCAAAACACCTTCTTCACTGATGGCAGGCGTGCTCACCTTGGCTTGCCCTACCTGTGGTATACCGTCTCCCGTATTTCCAATACCGATAGCTTCGCAACCGCTGAGAACAGCGGCCAGAGCGCAGGCGCACAGAACGGTTAACACTAAAGAAAGCTTGCGGTTCAAATATTTCATGACTCTGGGGCCTTCCTTCTTCTGGCCATATTGTCTTGCCTAGGCTTTATGCGCTGACCTAGTCTTTGCCCCCACACACGCACACTGGGGTTACGACCTCGGGCTCGAGCTGTTCTCCAGCCAATCGTTTGGGCCTTCCACCCTCTCGCCCGCGCAGCCGAATGCCACGATAACGGACGGTGCGACTTACTTCTAGAATGCGCCATGCTCGTTTTGCATAAATGCAACACTTACGTGGGTCCTTTTGGCCGCATCTGCCATGGACTTGGAATACAAAAGCATTCCGCAACTACAGCCGCATAAAGCCTATAAATTTTACCAGATTAGTAAGCTTACATGCCCATATCACACAAAGCTTGCTATAATAACCTTTCCGCTATTCGGGACGTGGCGCAGTTTGGTAGCGCGCTTGCTTTGGGAGCAAGATGTCGCAGGTTCGAATCCTGTCGTCCCGACCATGCGGGCGTAGTTCAATGGTAGAACCGGAGCCTTCCAAGCTCCTGACGCGGGTTCGATTCCCGTCGCCCGCTCCATTTAATCCACCAATCACTTGCCTCGCTTCATCCAAGGACGCTATCGGCACACTACAAACTCGAAATAATCTCTTGCTCACACGCGCGCAAAGGTAGCCACAAATAGCTCTTCTACTCCGCCAGAACGAAGCGCATCCGATGCGGCCATAACTGTTGAACCTGTGGTGTAGACGTCATCCACTAAGATGACTCGTTTTGGAAGATCTGTTTCCGCTAAAGAAAACTGCCCTGCCACGTTATGAGCACGCAAGCGACGCCCCAGGTCACGCTGGTCCTGTGTTTGAGCAACATGCAATAAGCTTTTAACGGGAAGCGATAGAAGCATACCCACTTCCTTTACCAAATCAAAGCTATGGTCAAAACCTCGCCGACGTAGTGCCAGTGCCGTTGTTGGAATCGGAACGAGCACTGCAGGCTTTTCTATCCATGCAGGTGGAATTGCGCAGGCGATATAAAACGCCATCGTGTAAGCAAGCCGACGTTCGTCCTGATCCTTACGCGCTCGCACAATGCGGGCAACATCTTCAGAGTAACTTACTGCCGATACACAGGAATCGAAAGGCAAATGATTACGTCCAAGACCTTTTAAACTATAGCTATTACAATCGCAGCATTGGTGCTGCCCAAATGCTGCACCACAGCGCGGACAAGCACGAACATGATCTATAAAGGGAAGTTTGTTCTGACACGATAAGCAAAGCACTTCCCCCATACCACCGCAAATTACACATCGAGTAGGCCAAAAAAATTCCGCCGCCACTTCCGCAGTAGCCTGTGTATATTGCCTCAATACGTGGGAGGCCAGCATTTATTATCCCCCATTCAAATGCCCCCGGGCTGAAAGTGCAAGTCCCGTGGCCTCCCATCTACATGTATTAGCTTACCTGTAAAATGTCTCAGATGGCACATCAAATTAATCTCAAATAAGTCTCAAAGAAATACTCCATTAAGTCTCAAAACGCACAGCAAAAAGGTCTCAAATATGTCTCACGCCTGGTCACAGTGCGCAAATTAATTGCTTATTTTGAAGTAACAGTTCTTCATGGTTTCTTAACAAGCTATAATCGCTTTCACACTTTATTTCTGAAAGGACATATATGAGTTCCGAAATTAAGGATATAAATCTTGCCGAAGAAGGCCTGAAACGCATTCTGTGGGCCGACCGTGACATGCCCGTACTTGCAAGGATTCGTGAACGTTTTGAACGCGAAAAGCCGCTTCAAGGCCTTTCTATTGGTGCCTGCCTACACGTAACCACCGAAACTGCCAATCTCATGCGTACCCTCGCAGCAGGTGGCGCGAAGGTAGTACTCTGTGCGTCCAATCCACTTTCCACCCAAGACGACACAGCCGCTGCACTTGTGAAAGAGTTTGGCATCGAAGTACATGCCATTTGCGGTGAAGATACTGCAACCTACTACCAGCATATAGATGCCGTTATCGATTCCAATCCTCAAATCACCATGGACGATGGAGCCGATGTCGTAGGACGTATTCACGAATCGCGCCCAGATGCGCTCGAACATATTATCGGTGGCACTGAAGAAACCACCACAGGTGTGGTGCGCTTGGAAGCCATGGCAGCTAAGGGCGATTTACGCTACCCCATCATTGCAGTCAACGATGCAAAGACCAAGCATTTTTTCGACAACCGTTACGGTACGGGCCAGTCAACTCTTGATGGCATTATTCGCCTGACAAACCGCCTGCTCGCAGGACGTACTTTTGTGGTCAGTGGTTATGGCTGGTGCGGTAAAGGCTTGGCCAAGCGCGCGGCAGGCATGGGCTGCCAAGTAATCGTGTGCGAAATTGATCCAACCGCTGCCCTTGAAGCCTATATGGACGGTTTCAAGGTTCTGCCCCGCGAAGAAGCTGCCAAGGTGGCCGATATCTGGTGCACAGTTACTGGCAATATGAACGTCATTGATGAGTGCTGCTACGCCAACATGAAAGATGGCGCCATCATCTGCAATTCTGGTCACTTCAATAGTGAAATTAATATCCCTTGGCTTGAAGAACATGCCATAAAGAAGACGCTGCTCAAGCCCCTGGTTGACGAATACACCCTCGCCGATGGTCGAAAGATTATTCTTCTTGCGGAAGGGCGCCTGGTCAACCTTTCGGGTGCGGAGGGCCACCCTGCAAACGTTATGGACATGAGTTTTGCCAACCAGGCTCTGGGTGCGGAATACCTCATCAAACATGCCAAAGACATGGAAGCAGGCGTTTATGTCGTACCCGAAGACATTGATACCGAAATTGCGCGTTTGAAGCTGGAAACACTGGGTATTAGTATTGACACACTTACGCCTGAACAGGAAGCATATCTCAACTCTTGGAATATGGGAACGGAATAATGCGACCTATTTTGCGCTAAGATAATGAAGCGCCCGTTAGGGTGCTTCTTTTTTAGGAAGAACTGGGCTCTCTTAGGGCCGATACTGTTACAACTAGCCGCATTTTCTGCCGATACTTTTAGGCTAATCGCTTTTGAACAGCCGTGCCACCTATTGAAGCAATGACTTCAATTCACGCAGAGCATTGCCGCGATGCGACACAACATTCTTTTCATCTTGAGAAACCTGCGCAAGCGTAACTTTGCCCCCGAAACAGTCAGGGATAAACAAGGGATCGTAGCCAAAGCCGCCATCTCCCTCTTCTTCGTATCCTATACGCCCTTCAATCGTGCCTCGTGCAGCAGTTTCTTGTCCCGATTCATCCAAATACACAAGAGTGCATACAAAGCGCCCTGTACGCTGTTCAGTAGGTACGCCTTCAAGTTCACGCAAAAGCTTGGCATTATTAGCGGCGTCGTCACCATCAATGCCAGCATAGCGCGACGAATGCACCCCCGGAGCCCCACCCAAGGCATCTACTTCAATGCCCGAATCGTCAGCCAAAACAGCACAGGTCATTCCTGCCGCAAGTGCGGCATTGCGCGCTGCCAGGGCTTTGATACGAGCGTTGCCCAAAAATGTGTCCGCATCTTCCACGGGATTTGACGTAAGGCCCGCTTCCCGAAGCGTAAAATAGTCCCAGCCCTCAAAACCTAGAACGGTTTTTATTTCATCAACCTTATGGGTATTGTTCGTGGCAATAAGCACTTTCATAGTAGGGTTCCTTTGCATAAGCAATGAATAAAGCCTGGTCAAAAGCCAATTTAAATGGAGCAATATCCTACAGTAGCACCATGCAATAACGCTCTAGCCCAAACGAAAGAAAGTTTACGTACAAAAAAGACTCCCGACATTGCATCGGGAGTCATCAATACTGATTGTTCATAGTTACTCCTTTTGTGCGCGGTAGCGGACGCGGAGCGTCCGCTACCTATATGCTGAGTAATCTAGAACTCTCTATGCAGTAAAGATAATGACTGGATCGCTAGGCGGATTGGTAGGCGTAACGTTGTTGTTGTTCTTGGACTTGTCCCAAGCACCGTTAGCGCCAACATGCCATACGTCAACCCAAGCGTTGGTGATCATAGCACCGTCTGAGCCTACGAAGTACCACTTGCCATTGGTCTGAACCCACTTGTTAGCGAGCATAGCACCACTGGAGTTAAGGAAGTACCACTTGCCACCGGTCTTAACCCAACCAGTCTGCATGGCGCCATTTGCACCAAAGAAGTACCACTTGCTACCGTCCTTGAACCAACCAGTCTGCATAACGCCATTAGCGTCGAGGTGATACCACTTGCCACCGTCCTTAATCCACTTGCTGGTAACCATAGGACCGTCGTTCTTGAAGAAGTACCACTTGCCACCAGCCTTCTGCCAGCCAGTTACCATAGCGGTGCTCTTGTCGAAGAAGTAGTAGTACTTACCGATCTTTTCAGGTGCCTTGCTGGCAGTAGAAGCAGGATACCATTCGCCTTCAAGTGGCTTGTACTCCATGGGCTTGTTGCCAAAGTAGTACCACTTGCCACTGATCTTCTTCCAGCCTTCTGCCAATACGCCCTTGCCGTCAGCATACAGCCAGCCACCAGAAGGAAGCTTGACCCAGCCAATAGCCATGGCGCCATTCTTGGCAAAGAAATACGGCGTGTAATACTCTGCCGGTTCCGGCTTATCCCAATACACGTACTTGCCTGTCATGTAAGCAATCTTGTTAGAAACCATGTAAGGAATATCGCCATCCTGCGGATCCAGGTAATACCACTTACCGTTGTCCTTGAGCCAGCCCTTCTTGAGGTTGCCGTTGCTGTCGGCATAGTACCACTTGCCACCGTCGCCCTTTACCTGGAACCAACCCGTGACCTTCTTGCCCTTGGCATTTTCAAAGAAAATTTTACCAGCGGACGTTTTCTGGAAACCATTGCTTCCAGGATTTTCTGCACCATACGCCTGAGCGGGAGCAAAAGCGCACAGTGCGAGTGTCATTGCTGCAAAGACGGTCACAACAGCAATCCACCCTTTAGTAATTGACTTTTCCATTCTAGATTCCTCCAATTAGTCTAAACCTATAGCCAATACGTAATGTAAATGATAGCATTACTCGGCATTCCGTCAAGCATTATCTGAAACTTTTTTTCTTGCGCTATTGGGGTTAAACCGCACCTTGAATTGCAGGTTGAACCGAACACATAAAGATTTTTCGCACATTCAGTCGAACACGTACGGTTGAGTATGCAATATTCCTTTCTGGAGGCGCA
>CAJOJB010000031.1 GCA_905234635.1 uncultured Eggerthellaceae bacterium
GAATACGCCAAACATTTTTTCGGGTAGGTCGTGTTTGGCAATGTTGTAAAAGTATTGCATGGCGGCTTGGGCGCCCCAGCAAATGAACAGGCATGAATACACATTGGTGCGCGACCATTCGAAAATTTCGCAGAGTTCATCCCAATAGTCCACGTCTTCAAAGTCAAGCTTTTCAACAGGCGCGCCCGTCACGATTAAGCCGTCGTAGCGTTCCTTGCGCACTTCGTCGAAGGTGCGATAGAAGGTTTCCAGGTGCTCTGGCGCCACATTGGAAGCGTCGTGGCTGGCCATACGCAGCAGTTCGATTTCAATCTGCAGCGGTGTGTTGGAAAGCTTGCGCATGAGCTGTGTTTCCGTCACGATTTTCGTAGGCATAAGGTTGAGGAGCAGTACGCGCAAAGGACGGATGTCCTGGTGCATGGCGCGCGTTTCCGTCATAACAAATATGTTTTCGCTTTCCAGCGTTGAAGTTGCAGGCAGGGCGTCTGGTATGCGTACGGGCATAAATCCTCCTTGTTGTACAGGCATTTTGGCGCAAATTACTGTGGTTAAACCTTCGTTAACAGTATATCGTTTCTGCATTTCTCCTTCTATTTCCGCAAAATGTACAAAGACCCATGGTAAGGTAGGGCGCGAGATGACACCGAAGGCTTGTGGCCCAGGCGGGGTGGCGGGCGCGAAGGAAGTATTCGCCGAAATGGGTATAAACGCACAAACGGCGTGCAAGTTTTTTAAGAACGCAGGTATATATTTCGTTTCAGCATGGCTTGTCATGCTTGCCTTGTGCGTAGCCCCCGTACAGGCGCGTGCCGACGAACTTGCCGAAGCCTGGACGGAAATGGACGTGCGCCTGACCGAACTTTCCGTACTCACTGCTTCCTTGGAAGAAGCGCAGACAAGTGTCGATGAAAACCAGGCGGCCCTTGAAAAGGTGGCGGGTGAAATAGCCCAGTCTCAGGAAGATCTTGCATCCATTCAGAAGCGTTTGGGCACGGTAGCCGAGCTTATGTATAAAACGGACGACGTGAATATTTTGACCATAGTCACGACTTCCCAAAACCTGGATGAATTGTTCACGCGCCTGGCTCAGCTCGAAGCAGTTGCTGGCCAGGCGGCAGCACTCGCGGAAGAAGAAAAGCAGACCCAGGGCGTGCTGAAGGCAGCCTATGCCGAAGTGAATCAGCGCAAAGACGAAGCGACAAAGGCACAGGCGGACCTGGAGCGCACCAAGGAAGCCCTGGATGCTTCGATTGCCGATCTTGAAACGCATATTGCCGAACTTGAAGAAAAGGCTGCAGCCGAAGCGGCGGCTCAGGCAGCCCTTGAAGCAGCACGTGCGGCGGCAGCAGAAGCCGAAGCAGCGGCTACGGCAGCCGCTACGGTTTCGAACCCTCAGGCGAGTACTGAAGAAGTGGGGGAAGGCCTCGCCCACGACGCCGGCCAGGAAGCAGTGCAAGAAGATGCCAGCCCAGCCGAACAACCTACCGAAGAACCCGCGCCCGCGCAGACCTACGAATCGGGTGACACTTCGGGCTGGAGTACTGGTATAGCAAGTGCCTACGGCGGATCTTCTGACGCAAGCACGCCTAACCCAGGTACTACGGCAACGGGCGCCGTGTGCGACGACTATTCCATGGGCGTTGCGGTCCCGCTCGCGTGGGGTCCGGCGCCTTACTATGGTCGCATGGTCGAAATTAGCTACAACGGCATGACCGTAGTCGCTACCGTTAATGACTGTGGAGGTATGGGCGGGGGAAGTCGCCACCTGGACCTACAGCCAGGCGTATTTAAAGCCTTCGGTTTTTCTACCTGCCAAGAATGGGGCTTGCGCGAAGTTCAGTACCGATTCTTATAGGCCCGTCATTCTCGCGAACAACGGGCCTGTTGGTACTTCGATTGTTTGTAACTTTTACTGGGTAATAACGTCGGTGTCGATGGTGTCGCCATAGATGGTAGTCATGGTGCCCCAGAAGTGCACCGTTCCATGGTCTGACATTCCGTACGTTACTTCTAGGTCGCTTACACTATTGATAGTGATGCTGTTGCCTTGCAAGGTTTGCACATAGTTACCCTGCTTGTCGTAGTAGTCGAACACCGGCGTAATGACGTCCCCCTTATTGAAAGGCTGCAAGCCACGCCCATAGGTGAAAAAGCTATTTTCCTGCATGCGATAACCCTGGATGTAACCAGTATAGGTGTCGCCCTGTTGGCTCATGGGTGGCCAGTACACCATAATCTCGATGTAGGTGTTGCCGTTCAAAATAGCAGGTATTACACCCGAGTGGCTGTATTCACCATTGGCTTCTTCGTAAGGCTCGTTCGCGAAGAAGGAAACTTCCTGTCCGTTTATCGTGAGCCATTCATTGCCAAAGAAGACAGCGATGTCACCATTGTCGGTTTGGTCGTAAACGTCGTCGCGACCAAGCATGAGGTAACCGTCTTCAAAGTCGCACATTACCGTGGTGCTAAAGCTGCTAAACACGTTCCACATGCTTTGGTTCATGGGAACCACGTAGCTGCCATCTTGGATTTCAAAAGTCAGATGATCAGGCACCGTTTGGTAATTAAAGTTGTTACCACCCAAAAGCGCGTTAAACCAGTCTTCCATGCTATAGCTTTGGTCGGCATAGTTGCCGCTGGAAGACTGGGCACTCGCAGCAGAACCTTGCGTGCCCTGCGCTGCCGAATTACCCGAAGACGAAAGCAGGCCACCCCAGGTGCTGCCGGTCGACCCACCCATGATGGACAGGAAGTAGTCATAGAATTCCGTCGGGCTCACGTAACCGATGTCATTAAGGATAGAACGTGTGCCGTGATACTGATGCACTTCGGAATAGGGGAAGTACATAGCCAGACCATTGGCGCCTGAAATGGTGGTGCCACTGCGGTACTTCACGCAGCTGTTTACAGCGGCCGCCAGTTCGTCGCGTCCGTCAAAGTTCGTGCGTTCGATAAGGTCGATGACGTCAACCTGGTCTATGCCGCCGTCGGCAAAGGAACGCGCCTTGGTGCGCGCCTGGCTCATTTCGCTAAAGCGACTGTTGTCTGCGGTAATAGATTCTTCCGCGGCTTTCAGGAAGGCGCCCATCTGTTCATAGACGTGGGGCACTTCGCGCAGGTCGACAATGGAAAGCGTAATGGAGCCCTGGCGTTGGTTGAAGTAGTATTCGGTGAATTCATCGATTGCCACTTTGCCAAGTTCGACGGTGTCGATGGCGGGGTTTTTGCCCAAGGCCGAAAGGAAGCCCGTCCAATACCAGCCGTCACCCAGTTCGTATTCTTCACTGGCCAGCAGGTAGTCGGCTACAGGTTCAAGCGCGTAGGCCGTTTCGATGGTGCCCATAAGGCAGGCATCGAAGCCCACAATGTCGAATTTCTGGTTCGTGTCTGCGAGTGCGTTGCGCAGTTCAAGCAACGAAAGTGGTTCTTGATTAGGGTAAAGCTCGTCTGAACCATAGCCGCCAATGGTGCCACCACCATGGTCCCAGAAAACAAAGATATAGCGGTCGGCTGGGTAGTTTTGAATGCCCCAGTTAGCAAAGTCGGTTACCGACTGTTGGTCGAGCATGGTGCCCGAGCCAACGTCGCCCAAAAGGTACATACCTTGGTTGTTGATAAGCCAGCGTTGCCGAGTTTGCGCAGAAGCAGAACGGCTGAAGTGCCACTGCCTGGCGCCACCCGTTTGAATAACCACATTGACGTTTTCGCCCAGTTCGGCGTTTACCATTTCCTGGAGGTCCTTGGAAGCTGCTGCGCTGTAGGTTTCTAGGTCGGCGCCACACATATATACGAGGACCGTGGCCGACTTAGCTGCAGCCGTGTTTACATAATGGTCGCGTAAACCTTCGATTTCTATGGGGGAACCATAGCTTCCTTGGGTTGACGCGGAAATGCCACTCGTCTGCTGCCCGAAGAGCATGCTCATTAGGCCGCGGCCTTCGCCCGTTTTGCTTTCGAGTTCGTCTGCGCTGGAAGGCTCTTCGACTGCGACGTCGACTTGTTCGGTATCGCCCGACGCGGCTGCAGGTTCTGCTTGGGCAGTGCTTGTGCTGGCTTCTGCCTGGGCCGCACTGACGCTGGCTTCAGCTGCACTGCTTTCCGCTGCCCCAGGACGGAGCGCTTGCAGATACGAAAAGACGCACCAACTGGCTAAGGCGAATGCAACAACGAGCACCAAAAGGCGTATGGTTCGACGTGCTGGCGTTTGTTCACGTACTTCCGGCATGTGTGCCTCCATTACTAAGACGGGTTTTTGATATGGAAATTATAAACGAAAGCCAAAGGCTCACGGAGCAAAGAAAACGCTGTTGACTCCTTGTTATAATACGAAGAAAGAAAGCAGGGACAATATGTTAAACACTCAAATTGCCGCGTACGAAGGTCTTATACGTAACTGGCGCGATCTTGCTGGTGAACTCGGTGTTGCTGTAGACGGTTTGTCGCGCCGTGAACGCGAAGAAGCAATCATGTTGGCAGCCTACCGTACTTGGGGCGAAGACATGGGCTCGCACATAAACGGTCAGTTTGCGCTGGTTATCGAAGATACTGAGTCGAAAGAAGTTTTTGCTACGCGTGACGTGCTGGGTGCCGAACTGCTCTTTTACTACGAAACGGCCGACGGGCGTTTGCTTTGTGGGTTGGAAATTAAAGACCTGTTCAATCAGGACGGTTTTGTGCGCGAGCTCAACCGTGAAATGGTGCAATTCTTCCTGGGCTTTACTTATGTCCCTGGCGAAGAAACTTTGTTCAAAGGCGTATATAAACTGGAACCAGGTGGGTGGCTGCGCCATGGAGCACAGGGTTTGCAGCTGGGGCGCTATTGGGAGCTGACCTTCGACATTGACGATAGTAAGTCATTGGACGATTGGGCTAGCGAAATTGATGTGGCCATGGAGGCAAGCCTGGAAGACATTTGCGATGCGGACGAAACGCCCGATAGCTTCCTTTCTGGCGGCGTTGATTCGTCCTATATTCTGGCCAAAAGTCGTGCCGCCTGCGGGTATTGCGTGTCCTACGATGAAGCTGAAGCAAGCGAAGAAGAAGACGCGCGGGCAACGGCTGTGGCTTTGGGGCGCAAGTTTGAAGGTATCCGAGTGAGCCCTCAGGACTTTTTTGATAACGTGGATGAATTCCTTCTTGCCTACGAACAACCTCAAGCCGACGTGGCGGGGCTTTCGCTCTATGCGGGCTGCAAGAAGCTGGCAGGGAAGGCGAAGCTGGTCTTTTCGGGGGAAGGTGCAGACGAATTCTTTGCGGGCTATAGCGTTTATCGGCATGTGGGGCGCTTTAATCTGGGCTTTTCACCTGTGTATATGGGCTCGACCTATATTATGAGCCCGTCCGAACAGCGTCGTTATTTGAAAACCTACTATCCCGAAAAGTCTGCGCGCAATTTCATGCGTAACCGCGGGCTTCCTGGACGCAAATACGATCCGCTTACGTGGATGCTTTATACCGAAACGCGCAGTTTTTTTGAGGGGAGCATTCTGTTTAATTCAACCAAGATTGCGCGCGGCACCGGCCTTGATATTCGCATGCCCTTCTGTGACCTGCGCATGTTTGATATTGCGCGCCACATGCCTTCGCACTATAAATTCACGCGCGACGGCAATAAGGTTGCTCTGCGTCGTGCTGCATCGCGCGTACTGCCCCAAGAGGTTGCCTATCGAAAAAAGCTGGGCTTCCCCGTGCCGGTTAAGAAATGGTTGGCCGATTCTGAAACCAACGGCGATATTCGCCGTGCCTTCGAAAGTGAAGCTGCTGCTGAATTCTTTAAGGTCGATGAAATCGGGGCTTTGCTCGACGTCTTTTTGGGCGAAGAACCTCGCGTGAAGCACCCAGTGTGGTTTGCTCGGCACAAGCCTTTGCTTTGGCGCCACATCTGGACTATCTATATCTTTATTCGCTGGTATGAACTGTTCTTTGGCAAAGATGCCGTTCAATAGTAGCGTGTCAGCTTTATAGGGGGCACATATGGCAACAATAGGAACCTTTTTTGAGCTTGGTGGTCGGGGCGTCATGGAAGCGCTTGGCAATGTAGGGCTCGATTATGTCATTATCGATACCGAACATGGTCCTTTTTCTGAAGAAAGCGTGGCTGACTATATCCTCGCGGCGGAACGTCATGACCTGTTGCCTTATGTGCGCATTGGCGACACGTGCCGTCCGTCTGTGTTGCGCATGGCCGACATTGGTGCGCGTGGGCTGATTGTTCCCAACGTGCGGTCCCTTGACCAGGTAAAAGAAGTGGTTGATGCGGCAAAGTTTCCACCTATTGGTGAGCGCGGTTTTTGCCCTAACCGTACGAGCACCTGGGGAACCCAGGACTGGGCAAGTAAGGCGGAAAATTACATGGCCGAATCGAACGCCCGCATTAAAGTAATTCCTCAGTGCGAAACCCTGGAAGCGCTTGAACAGATAGAAGACATGGCTGCCTTGCCTGAGGTTGACGGCGTCTTTGTTGGTCCTTTCGATCTTTCAATCGGCATGGGTATTCCACTCCAAACGAATCACCCGCGCATGGAAGAAGCTATCACGCGTATTCTTACTGCTTGCAAGACCGCTGGCAAGGAATCGTACATCTTTGCGAACTCTGTCGAGGACGCACGTTTTTGGGCAGAACATGGCTTTGACAGTATTGCTTACAGACTCGACGCAAGCGTGTTTATAGATGCATACAAGAATGATCTTTCTGCCATTCGTGGATAGTTCTAGGGAACAGTTTCCGTGGGTTGATTTATATGATACTATTCAGATAGCATTACTAGGTACGTAGAGGAAAAGAAGCTATTGTTCGCTCGGTGGTAGCAATGGCTTTGGTACGTAAATAGAATACTTGGGGTATGGGTCAATACGTAGAACTTTATATTCTTGTTAACCTGTTTTGCAGCGGCTTGCTGCTTGTTTTTGTTTTACATTCGCGCATTGGCATGGGTGCCACCATTTCGCGCCGTTATTTTGTATTAGTTATCTTTGCAGTTGTTATCTTTTTCTTGTCCGACTCTATATGGTTCGCCATGGACCACGAGATTTTGCCGCCCGTGTGGTGGATTAGTGTGCTGCTCAATAATATCTACTTCCTTGCGGCTACGTTTTCTGGTTACCTGTGGGTTATGTTTATCCTCACGATTCTTAAGTCCCCCATAATAGCGTCCAGGCGTAATAGGATTATTGCTTTTATACCAGTACTCATTCATATCGCGCTTTGCATTTATAACCATTTCGATCCAATTCTGTTTGGTACGAAAGCGGACCTCACGTACTTCCGAGGGTCTTTGTATATGCTTCAATACGTCATTTACTATCTGTACATGATTGGCGTGAGCCTGTACACGGTCGTGAAGGCATTTCAACCCGAAAATTATGTTGAGCGCTCGCGTTATCTGCTTGTTTCCATGTTTCCCATTTTGCCCGTCATTAGCGGTACACTGCAGCTGTTTTATACTCATATCCCATTTAACTGCATGGCGTTCACGCTCAACCTAACCGTTGTGTACATGAATGAATTGAGCCAGCAGGTTTCGCTCGAGCCCTTAACGCAGCTAGCGAATCGCAAGCAGTTTATGCGCACGCTCGACCAGGCCATGCAAACCCATGAAGACGACGGCCAGCTGTACTTATTCATGATGGACTTAGATCTGTTTAAATCCATCAACGATACCTATGGGCATTCCGAAGGTGACAATGCCTTGGTACAGACAAGCGAAGCACTTAGGCGAGCTGTTCGCGAACTCCATCAACGTGTTACCCTGGCGCGCTATGGTGGTGACGAATTCGCTATCATTGCGACCTTTGAAAACCCAGCTGATGTGCAGAAGCTCAAGAATGCCATTCATCGGGAATTGGACGTGCAAAACAGCCAGATTGAACAGGGCTATCAATTGCGTATGAGCATTGGCGTGGCCCAATATACGCCTGAAATGCACGGCTTTAAGGCCTTGCTGGATGCGGCGGACGAACAACTCTTCGCTGAAAAACGCAAAAACAAGTAGTAGTTTTGCTTTCTTGAAAGGCATAGCTGGACAATAAGCTTGCTTGAATTAGTCATTCGTTTCTTCTACGATTAATCTGTTCGGTACAAGGGTGAGCGAGGTGCTTATGGATTACCGAAAATTTGGAGACGCTTATTACGTGTCCCTTGATAGGGGCGAAGAAATAATGGCGTCCCTGCTCGATGTATGCGCGCATGAAGGTATTCGTTCGGCTACGTTTTCCGGGATTGGTGGTTGCAGCGTAGCGGAAATCCAGGTGTTTAATGCCGAAGAAGGGAGCTTTGCAACCCACCGTTTCGAAGGGACACTCGAACTGGTTTCCATCCTAGGCAACGTGATAGACGCGGGCGACGAAGGCCCTTCCTGGCACGCACATGTTTTGTTTGCCTTACTCGACGGGGAAGAGCATCGCTCCGTGGCGGGGCACCTGAAGTCAGCCACAGTAAACTACACTGCCGAAATTGAATTACGCCCTGTGCTTGGGGGCACCATTAAAGCAGCGTTTAACGAAGAAACAGGCACCAACTTCTGGCATTTCGACTAATTGCAGTTACCGCATTCCTTGGTACGTGCCATTACAACAAGCCAAGAACTTCACGGTAGAGTTTTTCGTCTTGATCACTAAACACGTTGAATATAACGCTTACGTTAGAGTCACTCCTTTTAAGCCACTCGCGTACTGTTTGTACAGCGATCTCTGCGGCTTCTTTTTGTGGAAACCCGAAGACGCCCGTACTTATGCAGCAAAACGCAATGGAGTGAAGCCCCTTTGTTCCTGCAAGGTCGAGACAGCTCGAGTAGCATGACGCCAGCTGTTTGCGATGCAAGTCGTTCGGGTTGCCATTTGCTATAGGCCCGACCGTATGGATGACGTAGCTGCAAGGAAGATTGTAGGCAAGGGTGATTTTTGCCGCAGCAGTTGGCTCTTCGTGGCCTTGCTCTTCCATGATGCGTGCGCATTCGCCGCGCAGCTGGATGCCCGCAAAGGTATGGATGGCGTTGTCGATACAATGGTGACCAGGTACCCAGCATCCGAGCATCAGGCTGTTAGCGGCGTTCACGATGGCATCGACGGCAAGTGTTGTAATGTCGCCACGCCACAGTTTCAGGCGCTGGTCGAGGGGCGAAACAGTAGCATCATCTATATTGCTGATGCCTTTTTCTGCGATTAACCCTTGGAGTAGTTCGTCTTGCATAGCGAGCCATTCGTCGCTTGCAGGAATCGGTTGACGCGTGTTTACGAGTGCGCGAAACATGGCCCACAAATCGTCGGTATTGGTGATTGTAGGTTGCTCAATCTTTCGTTCGGCTTGGAGTACAGCTATGAGCTCTTCTAACAGCTGCTTCTTCCTGGCGCTATCCATCGTGGCCTCCCATAAGCTTGTCCAGAGCCAGGTCGATGTCGGCATCGATAAGGATTGAACGGTCGTGTATATCGGGGTTCGTGAAAGCCTGACCCATATTTATGCAAGCATACAATGCTTCTGGATTTGCATACGTATAGCGCCAGAATGGGTATTTGATGATACCAGGGGTGTTCCCGCCCACGCCAAGCTCCAAATAGAGCACTTTGCCGCTTTGGTGTGCTTTTACGAATTCGTTGTAGCGTGCAGCAGCTGCATGCCAACCCTCGTCTTCGACGAAGGTTTCGTCGGCACGCAGATTCATACTGAGAGGCTTCCCGCAGAGGGGGCAATAGGGTATAAGCTCGCTTGGTATACGCATGTTTTGCTGTTCTTCAATCATGCGTTTCACCGTTTCGTAATTGTCGTATGTGGCTTCATGGCACGGCTCGCTGCACTGCCACAGACCGTAGTCGCCCTGTGTGTAGAATAGGCGATCTTTTGGGAAACCTGCCTGTTGAAACTGGTGGTCGACATTGGTCGTGATGACAAAATAGTTTTTCCCATCGAGAATTTTCAAAAGCTTTGCATAGGTGCTTTTAGGTGCTTTCACATAGCGGTTGTACCAGATGTGTCGGCTCCACCATGCCCATTTTTCTTCAGGCGTAGGGAAGGGGTAGAATCCCCCTGAATACATGTCGCGAATACCATATTTGGCAATGAAGTCGGCGAAGTACCGTTCGAACCGTTCGCCTGAATATGTGAATCCAGCTGCGGTCGAAAGCCCAGCTCCCGCACCCACTATGATTGCGTCGGCTTTATCGATTGCCTCGCTAAGATCAGAGAGTCCCTGTATGTATTGCGTATCTTTCATACTTTTATTCCTTCGGTAAATCATTCTATTACAAAGCTTATTTAAACGCAGGATTAAAAAGCTGGTGTTTAGGATGCAATTTTGATAGTGATGATTACTTCAGGGGCGAGTAACGTACGGGTCGCAGACGCCAAAGGCGCCCGCATCGAGACGGTGGCGCCGACCCAGTTCGAAGACGTGCCTCTCGACACCTGTTGGGGGCTTTCAGCCGTACGCATCTACCGCATCGCGCTCGATACCATCACGGGCAAACGCAACTTACCCGGCAGCGATTAGTAGGCAATACGGAAGTAGTCGAGTATTGCCTTAAATCTGTCTTGGGCTGCCAAGCAGGTATCGGCAAGGAATCCCTTTTCATTGTCCCACTCTGCTAGGCCACGGTAGTAAAAGGCCTTCATCTCGTCGGTGATAATAAAGGGCACGATGCCGTTCGCCAGACACTCTTTGAACATGATAAGGCGACCCACGCGCCCATTGCCATCCTGGAAGGGGTGGATGCGTTCGAAGCGCACATGGAAGTCAATTATGTCTTCGAGTGTATGGGAAGAGCGTGCGTTGTAGCGTTTCAGTAGCCTGTATATCTCTTTGGACACTTTTTCCGGTGCGGTGGTTTCATTTCTCCCAACTTCGTTAGGCAGACGCTTGTAGTCTCCGACTGCGAACCAGTCTTTAGAAGCGTCGGTGGTGCCGGTTTTCAATATGAGATGAAGTTCCTTTAGCATCCCTTCGGAAAGGGGAGAGGTGGCTTTGTCGATGAGGTAGTCGATGGCGCGGAAGTGATTCTGCGTTTCGACGATGTCGTCAATGCGTACAGGTTTTCCGTCTGCACTAACGGTAGCGGTTTCGAAGATGAGAAGTGTTTGGTCGAGAGAAAGCTTGCTGCCTTCAATATGGTTGGAGTTGTAGGTGAATTCGACTTGGACCTTGTGGTAGATGCCACCCTTGGTCTTGGCGGACAGCTCCTCGCGAAGGCGCTCCAGAAGGGGGTTGCTGGTGGACGTTTTGGCGTTTGATCGAGTTGGTTTTGCGGCGTCAGCGGGGATGTTCCAGGTCTTGCCAACCATGTACGCCCCTGGCACGCGCCCTTGGGCGCAGTAGTTGCGCACGCTTCGCTCGGAAACTCCCCAGAGCTTGGCTATTTCAGATGCAGAAAGAAACCCCATAGGGTATGCCTCCATATCGGCAAAAACTCTATGGGGCATTGTACCAAATAATGCTTAAATCTTGCCGATATCGGCAAAATATCTATTCCCACTCTATGAGGGAATTAGTTGCTTGTGTGTGCTGCGGTTCGTTCTTGCGCACCGGTGTCTAGTGTGTTCTCCCACGTGGACAAAAACCATGTACTCAAATGGTACTCACGGCTATCTGTCATTCTTGACCATCAAAGTGGCTTGCGAGTTTGCTTCTGCCGCTGTTTCTCGGCTATGCCCAAAGC